>NZ_JBHTVA010000005.1:0-273670 GCF_042793325.1 Embleya sp. NPDC056575 | reverse complement strand
GCGACCTGCGGCGGGTGGCCGGGGAGGGGGTCGGGTTGGGTTCCGCCGGGCTTGCGTTCCCGGGTGGGTCGGGTTGTTTCGGCGTGCGTTGTGCTTTGGGTTGCGGGTGGCTGGTGCGGGGCTGGTCAGAGTCGGTGATGGGCCGCCGCCGGCGTGCGGGGCTCCGAGACTCTAAGTTCCCGACGAGACGGGTGTGTTGCTTGCTGAAAACCGGCCGGCAGCGGCGGGCGGGGAGGGCACTCGGGTCGAGTCTGCCGGGGGCCTTCCCGGGTGGGTTGGGCAGGGCGTTTCGAGGTGCGGTGGGCGTGTGGGGGCGGGAGTTCGCGAAACCGGACGATGTGAGGCGCCGTGGACTCGGCGCGAGAGAAAACCGCAGGTCAGCAGGGAGGGAGGTCCTTTCGTGTGCCTCGGGATCCGGTTTCGGCTCCCACTGGGCACTTTCGGTCGGCTCGACGGCCTCCGCGAGGTCGCAACGCCCGAAGCCGCCCCGACCGGGCAGTTTCGGTCTCCACACCGGCATCGAGGAGGCCGGAGTGCACGAAACCGGCACCCGACACCCGACTTTCCACCCCGACACCACAAAACCGCAGGTCACCGAAACCCGAAGCCCACAACCACCCACCGCGATCCGGTTTCGAACCCCACCCCCCTCCAAACACACCCGAAAACGTCCCAACCCAGCAGGAAGGGCGCCTCGGAGGACTCAACCCGACCGCCCTCCCACTGCCGGCCGGTTTTCAGCGAGCAACACACCCGTCTCGTCAGGAACTTAGAGTCTCAAAGCCCCGCACGCCGGCGGCGGCCCATCACCGACTGTGACCAGCCCCGCACCAGCCGGCCCGCAGCCAAAGCGCAACGCACGCCGAAACAACCCGACCACCCAGGAACGCAAGCCCGGCGGAACCCAACCCGACCCCCTCCCCGGCCACCCGCCGCAGGTCGCCCTTCCCCCGACCCGCGCCCCCGCCCCGACGAAACCCCACACCCCGAAGAAGCCACCGACAGCGGCCCACCCCCACGACCCGGACCAACCCCGCGCCACCCGGCCCGCAACCACAAGCGCAACGCCCGCCGGAAACGCCTCAACCCAACCCACCCGGAAAGGCTGACCGACGGGCTTGACCCGAGTGCCCTCCCCCCGCCGCCGCAGGCCGCCTTTCCCGCCACGCACCACCACGCACCGCACCGCACCGCACCACACCGCACCGCACCACACCAACGAGCGCCCGGCGCTCGGCGCTCCAACGCGCGTGCGCGCCCCGCCTCACCGAGGCGAGACCACCACCGCCAGCAGGCCCGGGCCCGCGTGGGCGCCGATTACCGCGCCCACCTCGGTTACGAAAAGTTCGTGCAGATTCGGTAGGCGTTCCCGGAGGCGTGTGGCCAGTGCCTCTGCTCGGTCCGGGCTGGCCAGGTGGTGTACCGCCACGTCCACCGGGCCTGCGCCCGCGTGTTCCACCGCCAATTCCTCCAGGCGGCTGATCGCGCGCGCCGAGGTGCGGACCTTTTCCAGTGGGCCGACCAGGCCGTCGCTCACGTGCAGCAGTGGCTTCACCGCCAGCGCCGTGCCCATGAAGGCCGCCGCCGCGCCGATCCGGCCGCCTCGGCGCAGGTATTCGAGGGTGTCGACGTAGAAGAGGGCCGAAGCCGCCTGGGCCCGCTTTTCCGCCGCGATCGCCGCCTCCTCCAGGGTGGCGCCGTCCCGGGCCGCCTCGGCCGCCGCCAGTACGGCGAAGCCCATCCCCATCCCGAGCGTGCGCGAGTCCACCACCCGCACCGGCACCTCGGCGTCCCGGGCGGCCAGCAGTGCCGCCTCGTACGTGCCGGAGAGTTCGCTGGAGAGGTGGATCGAGACGATGCCCGTCGCGCCCTTCTCGGCGAGTTCGCGGTAGGTCTCCGCGAACGTCTCGGGCGCCGGCCGCGAGGTGGTCACGATCCGGCGCTGGCGCAGGGCGTCGGTGAGTTGGGCCGGGGTGGCCTCGATGCCGTCGTCCAGCGGCCGCCCGCGCAGGACGACCTTGAGCGGGACCACCACGAGGCGGTGCCGCTCCACGAGCTCCTCGGGCAGGTAGGCCGTGGAGTCCGTGACCACGGCGAGATCGGTCGGCATCGTCGGCATGAGCGGGCAACCACCCGGATGTGAGACGACAGGGGGGCGGGGTCGGTGTCCCGGCTACCCGGGGTCGGGTCGCCGATTCGGGACACCACAATCAATTTTCGGTCACCATGCCACGCCCCGGCACGCGGGTGGCGCGCGCCACGGTGCGGCCGGCGCGTCCCGTCGTGGGGGCTCGCCGCCGGCACATGTTCAGGTCAGCCGCTTGCTTTCGGATCGATCGGAGCGACCGAGCCGACCGGAGCGATCCGGCCGATCCGAAGGGTCGGACGCATCGGAGCCGTCCGACCGAGCCGGCCGAGCCGACGGGCCCGGCAACCCCGACGGACCGGTTCCACCCGCCCCGCTCTCCTCCGCATACGCCCGCAAGGCCGCCGCCTCGCGCTCGACGTCGGTGCCGAGTCGGTCCAACTCGTCCTCGCCCAAATGGCGTTCGCGGTCCTGGACGGCCCACCGCAGGGAGGCCGCGGCGTGCTCGATGCGGTCCGCGCGGTCCTTGAGGCCGGGCAGTTCGCGGTCGACCCGGGTCCGGTCCGGCTCACGTTCGAGCAGCTTCAGGTCGGTGTCCAGCGCCTTGGCGAATTCGTCCAACCGGCGCAGCAGCGCGACCGCGTCGGACAGCTGGGCGTCGTGCGCGTAGCCCGCCTCCAGCACCCGCCGGGTCTGGTCGAGCGAACGGCGCACCGATCCGCGCATCCGGGCCGCCTCGCCGGCGCCGCCGGTCAGCGTGTACGAACGGGCCTTCGACGCGGCGTCCTCCACCATGCCGCGCACGCGCGGGGCGTGCCGCTCGATCCGGCGCCGCACCGCGCGGCGCATCATGGTGATCAGGCCCACCACGACGCCCACGAGGACGAGACACGCGAGCACACCGGCGCCCAGCACCACGCCCAGGGTCTCGGCACCGCCCGCCAACTGGGTGGGTGCGGGAACGTCGGCGAGGGCCACGAGGCGTCTCCTGCCTGGTCGGGGCCGGAAGGTACTCACTCACACTAACCCCGCCGCGAGGCTCCGCCACGCACGCGCCGGGAAAACCCCGCGTTCCGGCCGATCGTCACCGACCGGAAACACCCCCGCCACCGACCGGAAATCGCCACACCGAAGCGCCACTCACCCGCGCCACTCACCCACTCACCCGGTCACCCCCGGCCCGTGAGCCGGGCCGCCGCGCCGAGCGACGCCCCCGAGCCGAGCAGGCGAGCCGGCCGCCCCGCGACGAGCGACCGGCCCACCCACCAACCCCCTACGCCGGAACCACGTTCACCAGCTTCGGCGGCTTCACGATCACCATCCGCACACCCGCCCCGTCCAGCGCCGCCACGATCGCCGGATCGGCCAGCGCCAGCGCCTTCAGCTCGTCCTCGCCGATCATCGGCGGCACCTCCAGCCGGGCCCGCACCTTGCCCTTGACCTGCACCACGCAGGTGACGGTGTCCTCGACCAGGTAGGCCGGATCCGCCTGCGGGAACGCCTCGTAGGTGACCGTGTCGCCGTGCCCCAGCCGCGACCACAGCTCCTCGGCCACGTGCGGCACCAGCGGCGCGACCATCAGGACCAGCTTCTCGGCGATCTCGCGCGGCACGGCCGGCAGCTTGACCAGCGCGTTGTTCAGCTCGATCGCCTTGGCGATGGCGGTGTTGAAGCGCAGCGCGTCCATGTCCCGCCGCATGCCGTCGATCGCCTTGTGGGTGGCGCGCAGCGTGGCCTCGTCGGCCGGCTCGTCGACCACGGTCGGCATGCCGGTGCGCTCGTCCACGATGTTGCGCCACATCCGCTGCAGGAAGCGGTACGAACCGACCACCGCGCGCGTGTCCCACGGCCGGGAGATCTCCAGCGGGCCCATCGACATCTCGTACAGGCGCAGCGTGTCCGCGCCGTACTCCTCGGCCATCTGGTCGGGAGTCACCGAGTTCTTCAGCGACTTGCCCATCTTCCCGTACTCGCGGCTGACCGCCTGCTCACCCAGGAAGAAGCCGCCGTCGCGCTCCTCGACCTCGCTCGCCTCGACGTAGACACCGCGCTCGTCCTTGTACGCGAACGCCTGGATGTAGCCCTGGTTGAACAGCTTGTGGAACGGCTCGAACGAGGACACGTGGCCCAGGTCGAACAGCACCTTGTGCCAAAAGCGCGAGTACAGCAGGTGCAGCACCGCGTGCTCGACGCCGCCGACGTACAGGTCCACGCCGCCGGTGTGGCCCTCGTGCCGCGGCCCCATCCAATACTTCTCGACCTCGGGGTCGACCAGCACGTCGGAGTTGGTCGGGTCCAGGTAGCGCAGCTCGTACCAGCACGAACCGGCCCAGTTGGGCATGGTGTTGGTCTCGCGGCGGTAGCTCTTGGGCCCGTCGCCCAGGTCCAGGGTGACGTTCACCCAGTCGGCGTTGCGCGACAGCGGCGTCTCGGGCTTGGTGTCCGCGTCGTCCGGGTCGAAGGTGCGCGGGCGGTAGTCGTCGATCTCGGGCAGCTCGACCGGCAGCATCGAGTCGGGCAGCGCGTGCGCGACGCCGTCCTCGTCGAAGACGATCGGGAACGGCTCGCCCCAGTAGCGCTGCCGGGAGAACAGCCAGTCGCGCAGCTTGAAGTTGACCGTGCCCTCGCCGATGCCGCGCTCGGTCAGCCACTCGGTGATCGCCTTCTTGGCGTCGGCCACGCCCAGCCCGTCCAGGGTGATGCCCTCGCCGGTGCTGTTCACCAGCGCCGCGTCGTAGGACACGAACGCGTCGGCCCAGTCGGTGGTGTCCTCGATCGAGCGGTCGTCGCTGGGCCGGACCACACACCGGATCGGCAGCTCGAAGGCCCGCGCGAACTCGAAGTCGCGGTGGTCGTGCGCCGGGACCGCCATGATCGCGCCGGTGCCGTAGCCCATCAGCACGTAGTCGGCGATGAAGATCGGCACCCGCTCGCCGTTGACCGGGTTGGTCGCGTAGGCACCGGTGAAGACGCCGGTCTTGTCCTTGCCCTCGCTCTGCCGCTCGACGTCGCTCTTGGACTGCGCGAACCGGCGGTACGCGGCGATCGCCTCGGCCGGCGTGGCCGCGCCGCCCGTCCAGACCGCCGGGACACCCTCGGGCCACGCGTCGGCCACGATCGTGTCGACCAGGTCGTGCTCCGGCGCCAGCACCATGTACGTGGCGCCGAACAGCGTGTCGGGGCGGGTGGTGAAGACCTCGATCGGCGCGGCGTCGGTGGCGAAGCAGACCCGGGCGCCCTCGGATCGACCGATCCAGTTGCGCTGCATGATCTTGATCGGCTCGGGCCAGTCCAGCTTGTCCAGGTCGGCCAGCAGCCGGTCGGAGTACGCGGTGATCCGCATCATCCACTGCCGCAGATTCGCCTTGAACACGGGGAAGTTGCCGCGCTCACTGCGACCGTCGGCGGTGACCTCCTCGTTGGCCAGCACCGTGCCCAGGCCCGGGGCCCAGTTGACCGGGGCCTGCGAGACGTACGCCAGGCGGAACTCGTCCAGCACGGCGGCGCGCTCGATGCCGCTCAGGTCGGCCCACGCGCGCCCGTCGGGGGTGGGCCGCTCGCCCTTCTCGAACTGCTCGACCAGTTCGGCGATCGGCCGCGCCCGACCGACGCCGCCGTCCGCGCCGGGCGCCTCGGGGTCGTACCAGGAGTTAAAGATCTGCAGGAAGATCCACTGCGTCCAGCGGTAGTACGCCGGGTCGGTGGTGGCCACCGACCGACGCTGGTCGTGGCCCAGGCCCAGCCGGCGCAGCTGGCGGCGCATGTTGGCGATGTTCGCCTCGGTGGTCACGCGCGGGTGGGTGCCGGTCTGGACCGCGTACTGCTCGGCGGGCAGGCCGAAGGCGTCGTAGCCCAGCGTGTGCAGCACGTTGTGGCCGGTCATGCGCTTGAACCGGGCGTAGACGTCGGTCGCGATGAAGCCCAGCGGGTGTCCGACGTGCAGGCCCACACCCGAGGGGTACGGGAACATGTCCATCACCATCATCTTGGGCCGCCCGGCGACCTTTTCCGGCTCGGCCAGCGGGCCGGCCGGGTTGGGCGCCTCGAACGTGCCGTCGGCCTCCCAGCGGTCCTGCCACCGCGCCTCGATGTCACCGGCCAGGACTGCGGTGTAGCGGTAGGGCTCGGTCGGGGCGTCGGTGTTGCCGGCAGGGCCCTGCGTCATCTCGGTCATCGTCCTCAACCATCGGGGTGTGGGCAGCCGTCGACTGCTTCTTCCGGTTACGGCCGCCTCCGCGAAGCGGCCGGTTCTGGAAACGAAAAGACCCCTCGCTCAGGAGGGGTCGCCGCGCCGAGTCGGGTGGGAGCGGTCTCCACCCGGCCTGCTCAGCGCGGCCCGGTAAGCAGCAGTACGGCACGCATGGCCCCAGGTTACCGCAGGACGCCGTCGGCCCGGGGTCGGCACCCGGGCCGCGCCGCTCACAATCCGGGGGCGGGCCCGGTGGACAGCGACAACACCAGCAGGATCTGGGCGAGATGGTAGGCACCGGCGATCAGCACCGGGGCGTACGGCGTCGGGGCGCGGAACCGGTTCCAGGCGACGAGGGTGTCGGAGACGTAGAACAGGAACGCGCCGGCCACCGCGCTCGGCCGGCCGGTGGCCGCGGCGGCGACGACCATCACCGACACGACGCCGACGTAGACCGGCACCATGCCGGTGTAGGCGGGCGCGGTCTCGCGCGCGCCGGTGACCAGCCGGACCGCGTACGCCCCCGCCGCGAACAGCACGACCACGATGCCCGCCGCGGCCCACAACCACGACCAGCCCATGCGCTGGAAGCCGCCGACGTAGACGCCGTGCGCGAGCAGCGAGGCGGTCACGGCCCCGGCGAACCAGCGGGGCGCGAGCACGTCCCGCGCCAGCGACAGCGCGAGCGCGACGCTGAACAGCGCGCGCAGTGCCCCGTCGACGTCGTCGAACGACCAGACGACCACGATCAGGGCACAGATCACCGCGGGTTTCAGGAGGCGATCGAGAGGGAGTCGTTCCCGGGCGACGGCCACCCAGTCGGCGACCGCGAGCAGGCTCGCGAGCACCAGCACGAGTACGGCGGTGAGGGTCACGTCCGGCGACACTACTTGCCGGAAACCGGACCATTCGCCCACTCGTTCGACCCGTCACGCAACCGTGACGGGAAAAACCCCAATCGTGATCACCGGTGCCGGACGGGGGCGACAAACCGACCCGACCCGCCGCTTCAGCGCGCTCGTGGCGATGCCGGCTCGGCGGGTGTCGAGCGGGCGTAGCGGGTGGTCAAGGCGCGCAGGTGGGCGACCAGTTCCGGGGGCTCGGTGACGTCGAAGTCGTGGCCGAGCAGGCCCAGGTGCACGGCCAGGGTGTCGAGCGAGTCGGCGCCGGTGTCCAGCACGCAGGTGTGCGCGTCGACCACCTCGACGGTGCCCACGGCCGGGTTGATCCGCTCCAGCACCTCGGCGGCGGGCGCGTGCACCAGGACCCGGGCGCGGTACCGCCAGGCGGCGGCCGACACCTTGCCCGCGACGTACCGCGCCGCGTCGCCCTCCGGATCCTCGCGCGGCGCGAACCTCGGCCCGGTCGGGGTGCGCGGGGTGAGCCGGTCGACCCGGAAGGTGCGCCAGGCGTCGCGGTCCACGTCCCAGGCGACCAGATACCAGCGGCGCCCCCAGTTGACCACCCGCTGCGGCTCGACCGTGCGCCGCGTGGCCGCGCCGGTGTGGTCGAGGTAGTCCAGGCGCAGCCGCTCGCGGTCGCGGCAGGCCGCGACCAGGGCGGTGAGCACCTCGGTGTCCACCCTCGTGTCCGGCCGATCCGCGGGCACCGACACCGCGTAGTGCTGCAGCGCGCGCACCCGGCGGCGCAGGCGCGCGGGCAGCACCTGTTCGAGCTTGGCCAGGGCCTGTACCGAGGTCTCCTCCATGCCCGCCATCGCGCCTCGGGCGACGGTGGTCAGGCCGACGGTGACCGCGACCGCCTCGTCGTCGGTCAGCAGCAGCGGCGGCATCGCGGCGCCGGCGGCGAGGCGATAGCCGCCGGTGGAGCCGCGGGAGGCGTCGACCGGATAGCCGAGTTCGCGCAGTCGGTCGACGTCCTTGCGGATCGTGCGACCGCTCACGCCGAGTCGTTCGGCCAGTTCCGAGCCGGGCCATTCACGGGGTGTCTGGAGCAGGGACAGCAGGCGCAACAACCGCGCGGAGGTTTCCAACATTTTCTCAGCGTGCCGCCTCTATAGGAGCGTAGTGTTCCTAATCGGATCCTAGTCTTCTTCTCATGGAGAACAGCAGCAGCACCGCAACCGAGACCGTCGCCGACACCACGATCCGCCCCTTCCGGATCGAGATCCCGCAGGCCGATCTGGACGACCTGCGCGACCGGCTGGCCCGCACCCGCTGGGCCGCCGACGTCCCGGGCGTGCCCGCCTGGACACGCGGGGTGCCGACGGACTACCTGCGGGACCTGGCCGCCTACTGGGCGGACGGGTTCGACTGGCGCGCGGCCGAGGCGCGGCTCAACGCCTTCCCGCAGTTCGTCACCCGGATCGACGGCCAGGACGTGCACTTCGCACATGTGCGCTCCGAGCGGGCCGATGCCCCGGCGCTGCTGCTGATCCACGACTGGCCGGGCTCGTTCGTCCAGTTCGTCGACGTGATCGAGCCGCTGTCGCGCGACTTCCACGTCGTGGTCACCGACACCCCCGGGGTCGGCTTCTCCGGCCCGCTGTCCGGCCCCGGCTGGACCACCGGCCGGATCGCGGGCGCGTTCACCGAGTTGATGGCCCGCCTGGGCTACACCCGCTACGGCGTACAGGGCAACGGCGGCGGCGCGTGGATCGCGGGCGAGATGGGCCGGATCGATCCCGAGCACGTGCTCGGGGTCCACGTCAACGGCCTGGTCACCTTCCCCTCCGAGGACCCGGCCGACTTCGCCGGGCTGACCGAGGGCGAGCAGGCCAGGCTCGCCCGGCTCCAGGAGTTCCGCGACGACAAGATGGGCTTCAACGCGATCCAGTCGACCCGGCCGCAGACGCTCGCCTTCGGGCTGCACGACTCGCCCGTGGGCCAGCTCGCGTGGATCGTGGAGAAGTTCAAGGAGTGGACGGACACCGCGAGCGCGCTGCCCGAGGACGCGGTGGACCGGGACACGCTGCTGACCAACGTCAGCGTGTACTGGTTCACCGGCACCGCCGGATCCTCCGCCAACCTCTACTACGAGATGGCGCACGACCAGGGCGCGTGGGCGCCGAAGAAGCGCGGCACGGTGCCGACGGCGGTGGCCGTGGCGCTGCCGCAGGACGTGGCGATCCGCCGGTTCGCCGAGCGCGACCACCACGTGGTGCGCTGGACCGAGTTCGAGCGCGGCGGCAACTTCCTGTCGCTGGAGCAGCCGGAGTTGCTGATCGGCGACGTCCGCGAGTTCTTCGCGGGCCTGGAGCGGTAGGCACCGACGACCGCGCGGGCGTGGGGCACGCGGGCCGGAAACGATCGAAGGCCGCCTCCCGGTTCGGGAGGCGGCCTTCGACGCGATGTGGAGCTACGGAGAATTGAACTCCGGACCTCTTGCATGCCATGCAAGCGCTCTACCAACTGAGCTACAGCCCCGCGCGAATACGTTATGAGTCTACCCGGTCGGTCACCGTGCTCACGACCAAGGGTGGTTTGAGCGGCGGCGGGGTGCGCAGCGGCCCGGCCAGGCGCAGCACGATCGCGGCGACGAGGCCGCTCATGGCCGCGTACAGGTGCCCGAAGTCCCAGATGCTGTGGTCCACGATCACCGGCAGGACGACCCACACGAACATCACCGCGGCGCCCGCCAGGCGGACCCAGCCGGTCATGATCAGCACCGCCGCGACGCACGAGCCGACCTCGACGTAGCTGACTCCGACGTCGGTGGCGAACGCGATCTTCGCCGGCAGTCGACCCGCCCTGATCGCGCCCTTCTCCACCGCGGCGGTGATCAGCGAGCCGAAAACGTGCGCGCTCGCGCCGATCAGCAACATCCGAGGCGACCCGTAGCGGCGCTCGGCCCAGGCCACCACGGTGCCGAACACGAGCACGTACGTGGCCAGGCCGGACCCGTGGTCGGCCACCCAGAAGGCGCTGGTGAGCAGCGCTTCCACCGGATCGTCGCCGAGGCGGAACAGGTTGGTGCTGTTCAGCTTGGTGAGCAGGTCGATCAGCCGTGGCGGCGACGTGCGTTGCACCACGGTGGACGCGGTGAAGATGGCCATGTAGGTGAAGGTGACGGGTGCGGACAGGACCCACGCGTGCAGTCGCCGGGTCCACGGGCTCAGCCGGTTCACCCAACGCCGTGCCCACCACCACCGGTTGCCGAACCCGCGCAGCACGTACCACGCGACGACGAGGCCGAGCCCGATTCCGACGATCACGCCGGGCCGGTGCCCGAAGCCGATCGTGGCCAATCCCTAGCCCGTCGTGCTGCGGAAGCGGGCCCGGTAGGCGGAGGGGGTGATGCCCAGGCGGCGCAGGAACGCCCGGCGCAGCGACTCGTCGCTGCCGAGACCGCTGCGCGCGGCGGCGGCGGTGACCGTGGCGCCCGCGGCGAGCAGCGCCTGGGCCGCCTCGATCCGCACCGCCTCGACGTACACCGCCGGCGTCGAGCCGACCCGCTCGTGGAACAGCCGGGTCAGGTGGCGCGGACTGAACCCGCCGAGCCGGGCCAGCGCGGGCAGCGAGTGGTCGGCCGCCGGATCCGCCGCGACCGCGTCCAGCACCGGGCGCAGCGGGTCGTCGGCGCCCGGCGGGGTGCGCGAGGGCACCGAGAACTGCGATTGGCCGCCGGGGCGGCGCAGGAACACCACCAGGTCGCGGGCCACCTCGCGGGCCAGGTCGGCGCCCTCGTCGGCCTCGACCAGGGCGAGTGCGAGGTCGATGCCGGCGGTGACCCCGGCCGAGGTGTAGACCGAGCCGTCGCGGACGAAGATCGCGTCCGGCTCGACCGTGATCGCCGGGTGGTACCGGGCGAGCAGCGCGGCGTGCCGCCAGTGCGTCACGGCCCGCCGCCCGTCCAACAGGCCGGCGCGGGCCAGCACGAACGCCCCCGTACACACCGACGCGATCCGTTCGCTGACCTCGGCGAGCGCGGCCACCGCGTCGAGCAGCGCGAGCGGCGGCGCGTACTGCGGGAACTCGACCGATCCGGGCACCACGAGGGTGTGCGTGGCGTCGATCTCCGCCGCGGCGGCGTCCACCATGAGCCGGGTGCCGGCCGAGGTGGTCACCGGCTCACCGGTCGGCGAGCACAGCGTCACGGTGTACGCCCCGCCCATGCGCTCGGCGGTGCCGAACACCTCCAGCGGTGCGCTCACGTCCATCAGCCGTACTCCGTCGTAGCCGAGCACGGCCACATTCCTGCGTCGCATGACATCCAGGCTAGCCGGAGAGCGTGTCCGAATCCGAGGGATCGGTGTCCGGATGGACATGGCCCCGAACGGGCACGGAAGGCGAGGCTCGACGCAGACACAAACCCGCCACCGACATCCAGGAAAGGACCGACGCCATGTCCGAACGCATCGCCGACGTCGACATCCCCGACAGCGCGCTCGCCAAGGAGGCGACCGAACTGGTCCGGGACACCGCCGGCCCGCTGCTCTACGACCACTCGCGCCGCGTGTACCTGTTCGGCGCGCTCCAGGGCCGCCGTCGGGGCCTGGTCTTCGACCCCGAACTGCTCTACGTGGCCGCGCTGTTCCACGACCTCGGACTGACCGCCGAGCACCGCGACTCGCAGCAGCGCTTCGAACTGGACGGCGCCGACGCGGCCCGCGACTTCGTGCTGCGACACGGCCTCTCCGCCGAGCAGGCCCGCGTCGTGTGGACCGCGATCGCCCTGCACACCACCCCCGAGATCCCCACCCGGATGGAGCCCGAGGTCGCCCTGGTGACCGCCGGCGTCGAACTCGACGTGCTCGGGATCGGCCTCGACGACCTCTCCGAGCAGGCGCGCGCGGCCGTGGTCGCCGCGCATCCCCGCCCGGACTTCAAGCGGCGGATCCTGCGCGCGTTCACCGAGGGCATCGAGCACCGCCCGCGGACCACGTTCGGCAACGTCAAGGCCGACGTCCTGGACCGGTTCGTCCCCGGCTTCGAGCGCACGAACTTCGTCGACGTGATCGAGCAGTCGGGGTGGTCCGAGTGAGGCCGCCGCTGCCCCCGTTCACCGAGGCCGACGCCCGCGCCAAGGTGCAGGCCGCCGAGGACGCGTGGAACACCCGCGACCCCGAGCGTGTCGCGCAGGCCTACACCCCCGACTCGGTGTGGCGCAATCGGGACCGCTTCGTCACCGGCCGCCCGGCCATCGTCGCGTTCCTGACCGAGAAGTGGGCCCGCGAGCAGGACTACGCGCTGCGCAAGGAGTTGTGGTCCTACACGGCCGACCGCATCGCGGTCCGCTTCCAGTACGAGTGGCACGACGGCGCCGGCGCCTTCTGGCGCAGCTACGGCAACGAGTTGTGGGAGTTCGCCGACAACGGCCTGATGCGGCGGCGCGAGGCGAGCATCAACGACGTCGCGATCACCGAGGCCGATCGGCGCATCCACGGACCTCGGCCGGTCGAGGAGCACGGGGTCGGATTCCCGCTCGCGTGAGCGGGACGAGGGGTGGATCCGAGGACGCGTCGACCGTCCTCGGGCCCACCCCTCGAACCCGACCCGCCCCGGCACCCTCAGTCCCCGCGTCCTCCGCACTCCCCCGCCCACGGGTGGGTGAGTTCCTGGCACCGCCGCCAGAACCAGGCCCGGTCCGGCCGGCTCTCGCGGGTGGCCGCGCGGTAGTGGGTCGGGCGCGGGACGCGGTCCTGCCAGAACAGCCCGGTGGTGCGGCCGGGTTCGTCCGCCGCGCACAACCACACGGCGGTGTCCGCGCCCTCCTCGGGGCTGCGCAGGAGCGGTGCGGTCAGCCGGCGGAAGGTGGGCATCGACGCGCGCAGCCCCGGGGTGTCGGTCCAGCCCGGGTGGGTGGCGTGCACGACCGGGCCGCCGTCGCCCAGGTGTTCGGCCCACAGTTCGGCGAGCACGACCTGCATTCGTTTGGTCCGGGCGTGGGCGACGGTCGGCCGGTAGGGGCCGCGTTCGTACTCGATGTCGTCCACCGGCAGCCGCTGGGTGTACATCCCGCCCGAGCTCATCCACACCACCCGCGCGCAGGAGGCGGCGTCGGTGGCGAGGAGCCGGGTGAGCAGATGCGGTCCGAGCACGTGCACCGCCAGGCACATCTCGTGCCCCTCGGCCGTCACCGCACGCTCTCGGGGCAACACGCCGGCGTTGTGCACGAGCGCGTGCAGCGGACCCTGTTCGGCCCGCAGCTCCTTCGCGAGGCGGGCCACGTCCGGCAGGCTGCCCACGTCGCAGCGGCGCACGGCGAGGTCGGCCCCGGGCACCAGTTCGGCGACCCGCCGGCCGGCCGCCTCGGCCCGCGCCGCGTCCCGCCCGACCAGCACCACGGTCGCGCCGAGATCGGCCAGGCCGGTCACCGCCGCCTCGCCGATCCCGGACGAGGCCCCGGTCACCACCACGGTCCGCCCCTTGAGCGCGGCCTGCTCGGGGTCGGCGGCGAATCCCGACCGCCGCACCCGGTACCCGATCCGGCTGTATCCGGGCACGATCGCCCGGTCCATCGCCCGCTCCCAGAACCGACTCTCCGTCATCGCATGCTCACCTTCGTCGAGATCCCGAAGGGAGAATGCCCGGAACGGGGCTTTCACACTTTTTCCACCGATGCCGCGTCGGGGACGCAAAAAAGACCGCCTCCCGAACGAATCCGGAAGGCGGTCTCACCATCTCTGTGGAGCTACGGAGAATTGAACTCCGGACCTCTTGCATGCCATGCAAGCGCTCTACCAACTGAGCTACAGCCCCGCTATTCACTTGGGCCGGATGGGCTTGCCCTCCCGACCACGAGTACTTTACACGCTCCCCCGCACCGCCTCCAAACGCCTTTCCCGGCACCGATCGCGGGGTGACCGGGGATGCGCGGAGCGCGCTCGTCGAGCCGCCCCACCCACCCCCGCCCCGCCGAGACGCCCGGACCCCGTCCGGCGGACAGGGCTAGAAGCTGCCGACCGGCCTGACCATCCCGGCCATGGCGCCGCCGTCGACGACCAATTCGGTGCCGGTCAGGTAGGACGCCGCGTCGGAGGCGACGAAGGCCACCACCTCGGCGACCTCCTCGGGGGCGGCGATCCGGCGCAGCGGCACGGACGGGTACTTCCCCGCGCCCTGCTCCAGCCCGACCGCGGCGATCATCGGGGTGTCGATGGTGCCCGGGTGTACCGAGTTGACCCGGATGCCGTGCTCGCCGACCTCCAGGGCGACGGTCTTGGAGAGCCCGCGTACCGCCCACTTGGTCGCGCCGTAGGCCGCGTGTCCCGGCATGCCCTCCAGGCCGGCCTGGGACGAGATGTTGACGATCGAGCCGCCGCCGCGCGCCTTCATCGCGGGCAGCACGGCCTGCATGCCGTGCCAGACGCCGAAGAAGTTGACCCGCATGATCCGCTCCACGCGCTCCGCCGTCTCGTCGGCGAAGCCCCTGGTCCAGTAGATCGCGGCGTTGTTGACCAGGATGTCGAGGCCGCCGAACGCCTCGACCGCGACGTCCACCACCGCGGCCCAGTCCGCCGGATCGGATACGTCGTGCCGGACGAAGCGCGCGGCGGCGCCCAGTTCGGCGGCCACCCGCTCACCCTCCTCGGTCAACAGGTCGGTGAGCACCACCCGCGCCCCGGAGGCCACGAACAGGCGCGCCTCGGCCGCCCCTTGCCCACGGGCGGCCCCGGTGACGATCGCCACCTTGCCGGTCAGATCAGCCATGCCCACGCACCCCATCCACGTCGCCCACACCGTCCACGGAAACCACGCCATCCACCGGACCTGCCCCGCCCGTCACCGACGCGGCGCGATCAGCCGCCTCACTGGCCCATCACGTACTTGACCGTCGGCCCCGTGGTCCACCCGCCGTCCACCGCCAACTCCGCACCCGTCACATAGGACGCCGCGTCGGAGAGCAGGAACGCGACGGCGGCGCCGATCTCGCTCGGCTCGCCGACCCGACCCATCGGGGTGTTCGGGTAGTTGCCCTCGCCCTCCCGGATGCCCACCGAGGACGTCATCGGGGTGTAGATCATGCCGGGGTGGACCGAGTTGACCCGGATCCGCGCCGGGCCCAACTCCACCGCGGCGACCTTGCTCATGCCGCGTACGGCCCACTTGGACGCGCCGTAGGAGCCGGTCATCGCGAGCCCCATCAGGCCCGCCGCGGAGGAGATGTTGACGATCGATCCGCCGCCGTTCGCCTTCAGATGCGGGATCACCGCCTGCATGCCCAGCCAGACGCCGGTCAGATTGACCTTGATCACGAATTCGAAGTGTTCGAGCGTCTCGGTGTCGAACATCGCGCCGGTGGACACGCCGGCGTTGTTGACCAGCCCGTCCACCCGGCCGAACTCGGCCACGGTGAAGTCGACGACGGCCTTCCACTGTTCCTCGCTCGTCACGTCGTGCCGGTGGAAGCGAGCCCGCGCGCCGAGTGCGGCGGCCGTCTCGGCCCCTTCGTCGAGCAGATCGGTGACGACCACCCGGCCGCCGCCGTCGACGATCTGCTTGGCCGCCGCGGCGCCGAGGCCGCGGGCTCCGCCGGTGACGATGACGACCTTGTCGGTCAGATTGGGACCCTGGAGTTCAGCCATGATGCGTTCCTTCGATCCGTGCCCGCCGACTTCTCGGCTCGCATTTGCATAGCACAACCAAGCAAATCGAAACCCGACCGAACGGTTGCCGGCCGACCTTCGCTGCCGCCGCTACCCCCGCACCGGCGGCACGATGCCCGCCATCGAACCGCCGTCGATCACGAACTCGGTCCCGGTGATCCACGAGGACGCGTCGGAGGCCAGGAACACCACCAGTTCGCCGATGTCCTCCGGCTCGCCCACCCGACGCAGCGGCACGGTGGGGAAATTGCCCGGCCCGCGCGTGAAGCGGTTGCCGATCATCGGCGTGTCCACGGCGCCCGGGTGTACGGAGTTGACCCGGATCCCGTACTCGCCCAGCTCCAGGGCGGCGGTCTTGGTCAGACCGCGGACGGCCCATTTGGAGGAGCCGTAGGCCGCGTGCCCCGGGATGCCCTGGAGGCCGGCGAGCGAGGAGATGTTCACGATCGACCCGCCGCCGTTCGCCCGCATCAGCGGCGCCACCGCCTGGATCCCGTGGAACGTGCCGAACAGGTTGACCTTCAGGATCCGGTCCAGACCCTCCGGCGTCTCCTCCAGGATCGGCTTGGTCCACATGATCCCGGCGTTGTTGACCAGCACGTCCACCCCGCCGAACTCCCGCACGGCCAGCTCCACGACGGCCGCCCAATCCGCCGCGTTCGACACGTCGTGCCGCGCGAATCGGGCCTCGGGGCCGATCTCCTCGGCGACCCGGGCGCCCTCGTCCTCCAGCAGATCGGTCAGCACGACGCGGGCCCCGCACCGGGCGAACAACCGCGCCTCGGCCTCACCCTGGCCCCGCGCCGCACCGGTGACGATCGCCACCTTGCCGGTCAGATCGATCGAGTCGCTCACGGTGATTACCTCCCAGTCGTCGGGCCTTCGGCCCCGGGTCGGCCGGATCCGGTCCCCCGCCCCGGACCCGGCCGGTCGGTCTCGCTCGGGACACCGGCGCAAGCGCGCCGTGTCCCGAACGAAGTCTCGATCCCTCAGGCCCCGTACTTCGCGCGGAAGTGCGGAATGACCCGCTCCCCCCAGATCCGGATCGTCTCCATGCAGTCCGCCTGCGGAACCGTGCCCATCTGGATCAGGCACATGATCTCGTCGGCCCCCGCGTCGATCAGCTTCTGGACGTAGCCGATCGCGTCCTCCGCCGTGCCGTACGCGTGGTTCACGTTGTAGGTGGCGGTGGCGTTCACCGTGACCGGGATCTTCGCCTCGTGCAGCATCGCGACCTGCTGTTCGGCGGCCTCCTGGATGACCGCCACCTCGTCCCGGCCCTCGACCACGGCCTCGTCGGGGATGCCGGACCTGCCGCCGGAGAACCAGTGCGCGATCGACTGGGCGAAGAAGCGCTGGCCGCGCGCACCCACCTGGCGGGCTCGGGCGCCGTCCTCGGAGACGATCGTCGGGCACAGCGCGACGAGGTGGTCGTTGGTCACCGAGGACACGAACCGCTCGCCGGTGCGCTCCTTGATCGCGTCCCGGTAGATCCGGTTGAGGTTGGCCACCTCCTCCGGACCGGCGAAGCCGAGCACCAGCGCGCCGACGCCGTACTCCGCCGCCTCGACCAGGCTCGGCTGCTTGCTGCAGGCCAGGAACAGCGGCGGGTGCGGGGTCTGCACCGGACGCGGCAGGATCGGGTGCGAGCCCTCGATGTCCAGCACGTCGCCGTGCCACACCAACTCGTCCTGCTGCCACGCGGCGCCGATGATCCGCAGCGCCTCCTCCACCTGGGCCTTGGTCTGCTCGATGTCCACGCCGCACAGCGAGGACTCCTGGAGCGTGCCGCCGCGGGCCGCGCCGACGTCGAGCCGGCCGCCGGAGAGCGTGTCCAGCATGCCGATGCGCTCGGCGACCCGGGCCGGGTGGTTGAAGTTGAACGGCATGCAGACCGCGCCGTGGGCGATCCGGATCCGGCTGGTGCGCGCGGCCACCCAGGTCAGGAAGATCTCCGGGGCACTCATGTGCGAGTACCACTTCGTCGAGTGGTGCTCCACGGCCCAGATGCGGTCGAAGCCCATGCGCTCGGCGTATACGGCCTGCTCCACGGAGTCGAGGATGACCTCACGCTCGTGTTCCGCCGTGGGGTTGGCCATCTGGGCTTCGAAGATCATCGAGAACTGCATGCCGTACTCCTGGTGCGCGAGGCGTGGAATACTTCAATTAGATGTATGACGACCAGTCAGGTCAATAGCCGGCTGACGTAGAATCAGAAAAAGTCGCCGCGTATCGATGGAGGCCACGATGACGGGGGATCCGCTCCCGAAGCTGCCCGCGACCGCGTGGGCCGTGCTCGGCCTCTTGTCGTTCCCGGGCGAGCGCTCCGGCTACGACCTCAAGAAGTGGGCCGACGCGTCCCTGCGCTTCTTCTACTGGAGTCCGGCGCTCAGCCAGATCTACAGCGAGCTCAAGCGCCTGGAGCAACTCGGCTTCGCCGTCTCGCGGATCGCCTCGCAGGACGAGCTGCGCAACAAGCGGCTGTACCGCATCACCGACTCCGGCCAGGAGGCGCTGGCCACGTGGGCGCGCGAGACCCCGGCGGGGCCGCCCGTGCTCAAGCACGGCGTCGCGCTGCGGGTCTGGCTCGGCCACCTCAGCGAGCCGGAGGAGCTGCGCAAGACCCTGGTCGAGCACCGCGACTACGCGGCGAGCACGCTGGTCGAGGTGCGCGCGAGCGAGGACACCGCGCAGGACCGCTGGCCGTTCCCGGCCCTGGTGCTCAAGTGGAGCGAGCGCTACTGGCAGGCCGAGCGCGATCTCGCCGACGGCATGCTCGCCGACCTGGAGGACCTGTACCGCAAACAGGGGGGCGAGGCCGCCGGGTGAGGACTCGGCGAGGCGACGGGGGACAAAGCGGGGGATGAAGCGAAAACGGTCTCGGGGGCGGGGGGGTTCACCGCGCCGTGGGCCGGCCAGTTAGGGGGGGGGGGCGGGTGCGGGGGGGGGGTTGTCCCCCGGGCCCCGAGACCGTCACATGTCTCGCGTCTCTCGCGTCTCTCGCGTCGCGACCGTCAGACGTCGTCCCCGATGACCGGTTCCGGCAGCGTCCCCGCGTTGTGCTCCAGCAGGCGCCATCCCCGGGCTCCCGGGCCGAGCACCGACCAGCAGCAGTTGGACAGCGCGCCCAGCGCGCCCCAGGTCTCCCGGGGCAGGCCCAGCAGCGCGCCGAGGCCGCAGCGGATCGCGCCGCCGTGCGAGACCACCACGAGCGTGCCGTCCTCGGGCAGCTTCTCGACCGCGAGGCCGATCGCCTCGGCCATACGCTCGGCGACCTCGCTCTCCAGCTCGCCGCCGCCGCGCCGGACCGGTTCGCCGCGTCGCCAGGCGGCGAACTGCTCGGGGAAGGTCGCCTCGATCTCGCGATTCGTCAGCCCCTGCCACTCGCCCGCGTAGGTCTCACGCAGTGCGGGGTCCAGGGTGACCGGCACGTCGACCAGCCGGGCCAGCTCCGCCGCGGTGTCCACGGTGCGGGTCAGGTCGGAGGACACGATCGCGTCCGGGCGCAGCGCCGCGAGCAGTCGGGCCGAGCGCCGGGCCTGGGCCAGGCCCTCGTCGGTCAGCGGGATGTCGGTCTGGCCCTGGAAACGCCGCTCGACGTTCCACGTGGTCTGGCCGTGCCGCCACAGCAGGACCCGCCGGCCGGTGCCGCTCAGAGCGCGCCCTCCGCCGCCCCCGCCGCCTCGGCGGCCCTGGCCTGCTCGTTGCCGCGCAGCACCGCTTCCGGCAGCTCGATCCGCGGGCAGTCCTTCCACAACTTCTCGAGCGAGTAGTAGGCCCGCTCCTCGGCGTGCTGGACGTGCACCACGATGTCGATGTAGTCGAGGAGGATCCAGCGCCCTTCGCGCTCGCCCTCGCGGCGGACCGGCTTGGCGCCGAGCCCGCGCAACGCTTCCTCGACCTCGTCCATGATCGCCTTGACCTGTCGGTCGTTGGACGCGGAGGCGAGCACGAACACGTCGGTGATCGTGACCACCTCGCTCACGTCGTAGGCGACGACGTCGGTGGCGAGCTTCTCTGCACATGCCACGGCAGCCGCGGTGGCGAGCTCCAGGGCGTGGGGGGTTGCGGTCACGATTCGCTTCCTGCGGACGACAAGGGGATTACCGTTCAGGGTCTCACACGCGGGGCGTGCGACGGCGACTCGTTATTTCCCGACCGGCCCGGCCGGAGCCGACCCGGCCCGCTTCCCGGCCCACCGGTCCACGCGGGACCGGCGGGCCGGGAGGCGCCGCCGCTACGGCTTGGGCGCTTCGAACGTGTAGTCCTGGCCGAGCGTGACCACCACGTCCGCCAGCATCTCCCCTGTCGCCTTCTTCACCGAGGTCGGCGGCAGGTGCAGGGTCAGCGCGGCCTGTTCCGCGTCGACCTTGCGGGCGTCGTTGGAGTACTGCACGACCGACGTGGGCTGTGCGCGCTTGCCCGACGCGCCGCCGGGGACGTACGTGACGCCCGCGTTCAGCAGCTTGGCGTGCGCGTCCTCCTGGGCGCCGTTCTTGCCGCTCGCGTCCTCGACCATCACGCGCGCGGGACCCGCCTCGACCCGGCCCTGGCGCACGGTGCCGCCCAGCAACTCGCGCACGATCGGAACGGCGGCGTTGATGTCCAGGATGCCCTCCGGCGACACCGGCAGCGCCCGGACCTGCAACAGCTTCGCCTGGGTCGCCTTGGCCAGGTTCGCCAAGAGGGTGCTGAGCTTGTCGTCGGGCAGCGAGGGGTCCGGCAGGTTGGCCATGTTGGCGAGCAGCGTCAGGACCGCGTCGGGCTGGGTCGGGAACGCGGTCAGCAGGCCCTGGAGGACCCGGCCGAACCGGTCGCCGGTCACCGTCGGCGACTCGCCCGGCTGCTTGTACGTGGCGAACGCCAATGCCGCGACCCCGTTCGCCGGGTTGCGGCCCTGTCCGACCAGGACCTTGCCGTCCTGGCCCTTGACCTCGACGTCGGCGTTGAGCTGGATGCCGCCCGCGAGGTCGACCAGGCCCTGCAGGACCGGCTCGGAGACCACCCAGGAGCCGTCCAGCTTGACCCCGAGCAGGTCGGACAGCGCGTCCCGGGACGCGCCGGGGCCCTCGTCGGCCATCAACTGGCCGAGCGGGAAGGAGCTGTTGTCGGAGTTGACGATGGTGACCGAGGACACGCTGACCATGGACGCGGTGTTCTTCGCCGGGTCGACGGTGAGCAGCGCGTTGGCCGAGGCGCGGCCGTCCTTGCCGCGCAGTTGCACCAGCACGCCGCCGTTCTTGCCCGGCGCGGCGACCTTCTTCTCGTCCCGCAGCCAGGTGTCCCAGGCGAACCAGCCGCCGACACCGAGCAGCGCCACCGCGATCACCACGACGAGGGCGATCAGCCGGGTCCGGATCGCCCGGCGCTTCTCGTCCCGGCGCTCGGAGCGCGTCTCGGCGAAGGAGAGCCAGTCGATGACGTCCTCGGCCTGCTCGCTCTCGTCGTCGACGAAGGCGAACTCGTCCGAGCCGTAGCCGGGTCGCCCCGGCCGCCCCGGACCCGGACGACGCGTCCTCGGCGGCGGCACCCGGCCGTCCCCGGTCGAGCCGGCCTCGGCCCTCGCGGCGGACGAGCCGGCGGCGGGCGGGGCGGACGCGGCCGCGTCGGCCTTCGCCCCCGTTGACCGCGAGCGCGACGGCCGCACCGGCGTCGATCCGGCCGCGACCCCGATCGAGGTCGGGTCCGTACCGGCCACCGGCACCGACGCGGCCGGCCCGGGCCGGCTCGCGGGCACCACGGGGGGCGTGGGCTGCGCGGGGGCGGCGGCGGGGGGCTGCTCGTAGTACGCGGTGGGCTGCTGCGGTTCGGGGCGGCCCTGCTGCCCGTCCGGGTCCGGGTATCCGCCCGGGTTGCCCTGCTGCGGATACACCTGCCCCGAAGGGGCCGCCGGATCGTAGGCGTTGGGGTTGTACGCGTTCGGGTCGTAACCGGCGTTCGGGTCGTACGCGTTGGCGTCGTAGCCGCCGGAGGCGTAGTCGGTGGAGCCGTAGGTGCCGGGGGTGTACGCGCCGGGGGCGTAGGCGCCGGCGTTGGGGTCGTAGCCCGTGCCGTAGCCGCCGCTCTGGTCGTACGTCCCCGCGCCCGCTCCCTGGCCGTACCCGTTCGGGTCCTGACCGGGGCTCGCCGCCGGATAGGCCCCGGACCCGTACCCGTTCGCGTCGTAACCACCCGCGCCGTAACCGGTGTTCGGGTCGTAGGCCGCGTTCGGGTCGTAACCGGCGTTCGGGTCGTACGGGTATTGCTGCGGCGCGAAGTTCACCGGTTCGAGACCCTCGGGGCCCGATCCGGCCGGCGGTTGTGCGGGGTATCCCGGGTGTCCGCCGTCGCCCCGCCCGGGGCCGTACGGTTCCTGCGCCTGCCCGCCGTCCCCTCGCTCGGTGCCGTAAGGCTCCCACTCGCGCCGGTCGTCGTTGCTCACGAAGCTCCCCGGTACAGCCCCCGCTTGCTGATGTATTGAACGACCCCGTCCGGTACCAGGTACCAGACCGGATCGCCCCCGGCCACCCTTGTACGGATGTCGGTCGACGAGATGGCCAGTGCGGGGACCTCCACCAGGCTCACGCCGCCGTCCGGGAAACCCGGGTCGGACAGAGTGTGCCCCGGACGGGTGCAACCCACGAAATGCGCGAGCTCGAACATCTCGTGCGCGTTGTGCCAGGAGAAGATCTGGGACAGCGCGTCGGCGCCGGTGATGAAGAATATCTCGGTGCCCTCGGGCGAGGACTCGCGCAGGTCGCGCAGGGTGTCGAGGGTGTACGTCTCGCCCTCGCGGTCGATGTCCACCCGGCTCACCGAGAACCTCGGGTTGGACGCGGTGGCGATCACCGTCATCAGGTACCGGTCCTCGGGCGAGGACACGTCCTGCGCGGACTTCTGCCACGGTCGACCGGTCGGCACGAACACGACCTCGTCGAGCCCGAACTGGCCCGCCACCTCGCTCGCGGCGACGAGGTGCCCGTGGTGGATGGGATCGAAGGTGCCGCCCATGACACCGACACGTCTGTTCCGCTCGCTCATGGCGCGAGAATCTATCGTTCCGCGCTCCCCGAGCGCGCGCCCCTACTCCTTGACCGCCCCCGAGGTGATCCCCGCGACGATCCGCTTCTGGAAGACGAGCACCAGGACGATCACCGGAATGCTCACCACGACGGAGGCCGCCGCGATCGCGGCGGTGGGCTGCTGGAACTGCGAGGCACCGGTGAAGAAGGCCAGTGCGGCGGGCACGGTACGGGAGTTGTTGGTCGAGGTCAGCGACACCGAGAAGACGAAGTCGTTCCAGGCGAAGAAGAACACCAGGATCGCGGTGGTCACCACGGCCGGCACCGCCATCGGCGCGATCACGTGGCGAAAGGCCTGCCACGCGGAGGCGCCGTCGATCCGCGCGGCGTCCTCCAGGGCCCACGGGATCTGCTTGAAGAACGAGGTCAGCGTCCAGATCGACAGCGGCATGGTGAACGACAGGTAGGGCAGGATCAGCCCGATCCAGGTGTCGAACAGGCCGATCGTGCGCCACATGTCGAACAGCGGGCCGACCACCGCGATGGTCGGGAACATCGCGATCGCCAGCGCGCCGAGCAGGATCAGCCGCTTGCCCGGGAACTCCATCCGCACGATCGCGTACGCGGTGCCGGTGGCGCAGGCGACCGCGATCGTGGTGGCGATCAGCGAGATGCCGATCGAGTTGCGCAGCGCGTCGGTGAAGAGGTTGTTGCGAAAGACCGTGCGGTAGTTGTCCAGGCTCCAGGTCTTGGGCAGGAACTGTGCGTTGTTGATGTCGTCGCCGCCCTTGAAGGACAGCGAGAGCATCCAGGCCAACGGCAGCACGGTGATCCCGATCACCACGACGCTGACCAGGGTGCGTACACCCTCGCGGGCCGGGCTTGGCTGACTCACGCGGGGCTCCCGAGCTTGCTCACGTCGGTACGGAAGAGCTTGATGAACAGGAACGCGATCAGCAGCACGCAGGCGAACAGCAGTACCGAGATCGCCGAACCCAGGCCCAGGGCCGTGCGGCTGACCAGTTGGCGGTAGGCCAGGAAGGACACCGTCTCGGTGTCGTTGGCACCGCCGGTCATCACGAAGACCGAGTCGAAGATGCGGAACGCGTCCATGGTCCGGAACAGCAGCGCGACCAGGATCGCCTGCTTCATGATCGGCAGGGTGACCCGGGTGAGCCGCTGCCACGGCCCCGCGCCGTCCACCCGCGCGGCCTCGTGCACGTCCGGGGAGACCTGGATCAGCCCGCCGAGCAGCAGCAGCGACATGAACGGCGTGGTCTTCCAGATCTCCGAGAGGGCGATCACGAACAGCGCGGTCCAGCGGTGGTCGAACCAGGCGACGTCGGTGCCCAGCCAGTCGTTGACGAACCCGGTGGACGGGTCGAACGCGTAGCGCCAGGCGTAGGCGGAGACGACCGTGACGATGCCGTACGGGATCAGCACGATGGTGCGCAGCGTGCGGCGCAGGTACAGGGCGCGCTGCATCAGTTGGGCGAGCCCGAAGCCGATCACGAACTCGACCGAGACCGTGACCACGGTCAGCGCGAGGGTGGTCCACACGTCGGTCCACCACAGCGGGTCCTTGAGCACCACCCAGTAGTTCGACAGACCCGCGAACGAGTCGGCGTCGGGCGTGGTCAGCCGCTTGTGGAAGAGCGAGAGCCACACGGCGTCGACCAGCGGCGCGATCGCGACCGCGAGCATGATCAGCACGGCGGGCGCGGACAGCAGCCATCCGGTGCGGCGCATGCGCTGCGCGTGGTCGAGCTGCTTCCGGGGCTTCCTGTGCCGAGGCGCGGTGCGGGTCGCGGATGCCGTGCTCACAGCAGCACCTTGTCGTGCAGGACCCCGGTGATGAGGTCGTCGGTGGCGCCGGGGGCGGAGTTCGGGTCGACGTCGGCGGGCGGGTGGTACTCGCGCTGCACCGACGCGGAGACGTCGTTGTAGTAGGGCGTTCGCGGACGCGGGCCGGCCTGGTCCAGGGACTCCTTGATCAGATCCGCCATCGGCAACGCCGCACGTACGCCCGGATCGTCGTAGGCCGCGGCCCTGGCCGTGGTCTCCTTCGACTCCAGCATGTAGGTGATCTGGTTCTCCAGGGTGCCCGCGCAGCGCACCGCGCTCACCGCCTCGGCGGCGTGTTTGCCGTATCGGCTGACGCCCAGTGAGATCCCGCCGAACGGCGGCCTGGACGGCTTGTCCGGGTCGGTCCGCGGGTAGCGCGCCCAGCCGTAGTCGTCCAGCACCTCGCGCGAGAGTTGGCCGCCGGCGACCGCCTCGGCCGCGGCGCCGCGGGCGTATGTCCAGTTGATCATGAAGCCGCCGGAGTCGGACTGGAACACGGTCCGGGTGTCGTCCTCGATCGAGGTGGCCAGGTTGGCCGGTGCGGCGGAGGAGCGGCCGAGGCGGCGCATCACCTCGGCGGCCCGCTTGCCCGCGCCGCCCTCGCGCAGTGTGGGCTTCAGGTCGACGCCCTTCTCCACCTCCCGCACGATCGCCCCGCCGGCGCCGGTGACCAGGCCGTTGACCCACACGGTCAGGCCCTCGTAGCGCTTGGCGGGCACCGCGACGGTCTTGTGCGTCTTCTCCGCGGCGGTGATCAACTCGTCCCAGCCGATCGGCCGGGTGAGGTCGAGTCCGGCCTCGGCGGCCACCGACTTGCGATACCAGAGGAGTTGGGTGTTGGCCCGGAACGGGGCGGCGACCAGCCGCCCCCGCCACCCCGAGGACTCCACGGCGCTGCTCAGCATGCCGTCGGTCAGCGTCGGGGCCTCGGCCTCCGTGAACGGACGCAGGAAGCGCGCCTCGGCGAACTCCGGTACGAAGACGGGGTCGAGCGCCATCACGTCGATCGAGGAGTCCTTGGCGGCGAGCCGGCGCACCAGTTGCTCGCGCTGTCCGGACGCGTCGGTGGGCAACACCGAGACCTTGACCCGATAGGCGCCGCCGGACGCCCGGCTGCACCGGTCGGCGAGCTTTTGATAGGCCCCGTTGTCCGGCGGTACGTACCAGTTCAGCTCGGGCGGCCCCGAACCGCCGCCCCCGCACCCGACGACGACGGAGGCGACCAGCGCGAGTGCGACGGCCAGAAGCCCGTGACGACGAGGCATGTGGTTCACCTGATCAGCAGATCAAGGAACCGATCCCGATCCCGCCAACTCCCCCGAACGGTGGCGTGTCGGTGGCGGGAGGCGTGGGTGGGCAGGGGGTGCGGGGCGCCGCCGGGTCAGTCGGGGATCGTGGCCAGGGTCCAGGCGCCGTCGGCTTCTATCTCGATCAGGCAGGGGCCCTTGGGCAGGATCGACTCGCCCTCGTAGTCGCCGATCACGTTGGCCAGGGTGCCGAGGTATGCCTCGTCGTCGCCGTGCTCGGTGAAGGTGCCGACGATGAAGTTGCTGCCGCCGGCGTGCGTCATCGCGACCACCGTGCGGGGACCGGCCCAGCGCACCGTCTCGGGGCCCGTGCCCTCCAGCCGGTCGGTGAGCGGCCGGGCGGCCTCGGGGGTGAGCAGTCGCACGGTCCACGCGCCGTCGGCCTCGATCTTCAGGCGCGAGGTACGTGTGCCGCGCTCGTCCACCAGGGCCCGGCCGCGGTGCGCGCCGATCGTGTTGGCCAGGAGCTTGTCCGTCTCCAGGTCGGCGTCCAGCGTCCAGACCACGAAGTTCTCGGTGCCCCGGGCCTCCAGCTCGACCAGGAAGGGGCCGGCGTCGACGGGGCGCTCGATGGAGAGGACCCGGTCGCCGCGGCCCTCGTACTCGACGGCGGGCGCGGGGCGGGGCGAGCGGGGGCCGGCGTCGGCGGGCTCGGCCGCGGGCGCGGCTTCCGATTCCGGCAACTGCTCGGCTGGGAGCGGCGGTTCCGCCACGACGTCGACCGAGGCGGCCGGCGCGGGTTCGGTGTCGGACTCCCCGGCCGGTTCCGGTGCCGGCTCGGCGTGCGCCGCCGTGTCCGGTACCACCGGGTCCGCCATCGCCGCGGCCGTGAACAGCACCTGGTCGGGCTCCGCGCCCAGGTCCCGCACCAACTGCTCCAGGCCCGCCTCGTAGCCCTGTCCCACCGCGCCGAACCGCCACCCGTCCCGCCGGTAGACCTCGGCCAGGATCAGCGCGCGCTCCCGGGTCAACTCGCCCGTCGGCAGCACGAATCGGCCGATCTCGCCGTCGGCGCCGAGCAGGCGCAATCGCGACCCGGCGCCGAACCCCGGCGCCTGCGCGCCGATCGCGAACACCAGTCGGTCCACCGCGTCGTCCACGGCGGACAGGTCCACGTGGAACTCGGCCGTCCCGGTCCCGCCGGCCACGAGCGCGACCGCGCTCGTCAGCGACGCGGGCCGGGCGGTACAGACCACGTCCAGATCCGCCGTCCCGAGGCTGAAGCAGTACGCGGCCAGGCCCTCGCCCGACACGTCGAACTCCACCCTGATGGCCGAATCGTCCAACCTCGTCTTCTCGCCCATGGCGAACGTACGCATCGAGCCCTCCCCGGCCTCCCCTGACCTGGCGTCACCTTAACGCGCATGACGAAACGCCGGGCGGCAACGGGGCACCCGGCGCGGACAGGGAGGTTCGACGAACCGGACGTGGCCGTCCGGGTTCGGACCGAGGGCTCAGCGGTCCTTGTTGAAGCGCGTCACGACGAACAGCAGGATGAGCAGCGTGGCCAGCGCACCGATGCCGGCACCCAGCGCGTTCAGGTTCTCGTGCTTGCCGCTCTCGTTGGCCAGCGTGGTGAGGACGGTCGTGGCGTGCTGGGTCATCCGTGGTCAGCCCTTGCGTAGTTTTTGCCGACGTGTGCGGACGACATCGTACGGGCGCGGAGGGTGAGGCGCGCGGCCAGGTTCCGGGGATGACCCTCGGCCCCGGGGCGTGGACGCGCCTAGGGTGGAGGTGGATTGCTCGAGGCTAGGGGGCGCAGCATGCCGGACGACAAGACGATCGGACCGTTCGAGGGACGCCGACGATTCCCCGGGATCTCCTCCCGGGCCTACGAACACCCCTCCGATCGTGCCGCGCTGGTGGCGATGCGCCGGCTCAGCGGTTTCGATCTCGTGCTCAAACAGATGTCGGGATTGGTGTCCGAGCGGGCGATCCGACTCGCCTTCCTGGCAGGTTCGGTCCGGGTGGGCGAGCAGCAGTTCCACCGCCTGCACGAGATGGCCCGCGAGTCGGCGTACATCCTGGATCTGCCCACCGTGCCCGAGCTGTTCGTCACCCAGGACCCGCAGCCGAACGCGATGGCGATCGGCATGGACAAGCCGTTCATCGTGGTCACCTCGGGTCTGGTCGAACTGCTCGACGACGACGAGATGCGCACGGTCATCGGGCACGAGACCGGGCACATCCTGTCCGGACACGCGGTGTACCGCACGATGTTGCTGATCCTGACCCGGTTCGCCGCCGCGCTGTCCGGGATCCCGCTGGGCACGATCGGCGTGCACGCGATCATCACCGCGTTGCAGGAGTGGTTCCGCAAGTCGGAGGTGTCCTGCGACCGGGCGGGCCTGCTGGTCGGTCAGGACCCCGAGGTGTCGATGCGCGCGCTGATGAAGGTCGCGGGCGGCTCGCAGCTGCACGAGATGAGCACCGACGCGTTCCTGGAGCAGGCCGCCGAGTACGAGGGCGCCGGCGATCTGCGCGACAGCGTGCTCAAGTTGATGAACCTGCTCGGGCGTTCCCACCCGTTCCCGGTGGTCCGGGTCGCCGAACTGCGCAAGTGGGCGGACGGGGACGACTATCGGCGGATTCTGGCCGGTGAGTATCCGCGTCGCGAGGACGACCCGAACGCGTCGGTGCGCGAGGAGGCCAAGGCCTCGGCGAACGCCTACCGCGAGTCCGTACGCACCACCACGGACCCGCTGTTCGGCCTGCTGCGCGACCTCGCCGACGGCGCGGCGGACGCGGGCGGCAAGCTCCGGGACCGGTTCACCGGCCGCCGCGACGAGCCGGGGGCGACGCCGGACGGTGGCACGGCGCCGACGAGCGGGGGCAAGCGGGCGGAGTGACCCGGGAGCGGGGCCGGGTCGGCTCTCGGGCCCGGCGGAGTGGCCCGCGTGAAGTCGCCCGCGTGAGGTGGCTCGCTCTCCCTATATATAGGCGCCACACGGGCCACACCCGTGAACACCGACGACGGAGGCGGCCGGCCGCAGCCGGCGACACTGCCAAGTAGTCGGATGGTCACATAAAGCAGCAATGCCGGTCCCACCTCCCCGTCGGGGGCGGGACCACTAATCTTCCCGGGTGACTGCAAACGGGGAGCAACCGGATCGGGTGCCGTGGCAGCCGTCCCGCGAGAATCCGCCACCGGGCCGGCCTGAGCCGCCGGCCCGGCAACACCACGCGGACCACGCGTACCCGCCTCGCACCGGCCCCGAGCCGGGCGAGGGTTGCCTGTACACGGTGGTCCGCTGGCCCGCCCGGATCATCGCGCTGATCATCGTGGTTCCGCTGCGCCTGCTGTGGGAGTTGGTGCGGCTGATCGGCAGGGGGATCAAGTTCCTGTTCTGGGACTGGTTCCTGCGTCCGATCCTGCGGGGGCTGAAGAAGCTGCTGTGGGACTGGTTCCTGTACCCGGTGCTGAGCTTCGTCGGCCGCTACATCCTCGTCCCGCTCGCCAACGCCCTCGCGTGGGTCTTCACCCGGCTGATCCACCGACCGCTCGCCTTCCTGTTCCGCTACCTCCTGCTCGTGCCCGGCGCGTGGTTGTGGCGGCACGTACTGCGGCCGATCGGGCGCGCGACGCTGCTCGCGCTGCGGTTCGCGTGGGACGTCTCCACCGCGGTGCTCAACTTCCTGATCGTCCGGCCGCTGTCCTGGTTGTGGCGCGCGGTGCTGGTTCCGATCGGTCGCGGCATCGCGGTGGTGTGGCGGCATCTGGTGGTGCTGCCGGTGGCCTGGGCCTGGCGCAACGTGCTCACGCCGATCGGCAGGGCCATCCGCGCCGTATGGCGGGTTCTGGTCGTGGCGCCGTGCCGCTGGGTCGGTCGGGCCGTTCTGCGGCCGATCGGCAGGGCCACGTCAGAGGTGCTCCGAGCCCTCGGAATCGGGGGGCGCTGACCCGACCCGTCCCATGGCCGTAGGCTTGGACCGACTTCTGCCCATCCATCTCGAGTCAAGGACTGAGCGAAACTGGCACGACGTACGCCCGAGGGACCGCCGCCCGCGCCGACGGTCCAGCGACTGCGCCTCCGGTATACCAAGCGCGGCCGCCTCCGGTTCACCAGCCACCGGGATTTCCAGCGCGCGTTCGAGCGGGCCCTGCGTCGGGCGGAAGTGCCGATGGCCTACTCCGCCGGTTTCACCCCCCACCCCAAGGTGTCCTACGCGGGAGCGGCGCCCACCGGCGTCGCCAGCGAGGCCGAATATCTCGAGATCGGCGTGGCCACACACTGTGACCCCGCCCGTCTGCGGGATCTGCTGGACGCGTCGCTGCCGAGCGGTCTCGACATCGTCGAGATCGTCGAGGCACAGGGCGGCAACCTCCCCGAGCGCCTGGAGGCGTCGGTCTGGGAGCTGGCCCTGGACGGGGTCGCTCGCGAGGAGGCCGAGCGCGCGGTCACCGCGTTCCTGGCCGCCGAGACCGTCGAGGTCCAGCGGATGAGCAAGAACGGAATGCGCACATTCGACGCCCGCGAGGCGGTGATCGCGCTGACCGTCACCACCCCCGACGCGAACGACGCAGGTCACCAGGGTGTCGATGCGGGTAGTGCCGCACCCTGTGCGATACTGCGATTGGTTGTCCGGCACACCACACCCGCCGTTCGACCCGACGACGTTCTGTCCGGTCTTCGCACGGTCGCCGAACTTGTGACGCCCACCGCCGCCGCGGTCACCCGCCTGGCGCAGGGGCCGCTCGACGCCGCGACCGTTTCGGTGACCGACCCGCTCGCGCCCGACCGCGCGACATCGGCGGTGGAGCACACCTCGCAGGGGGGCGAGGAACTCCGAACCGGCCCGCAGGGCGGTGCAGAACCCGTCGTCGAAGCCTCGAATCGGTGACGACCGGGTACACGAGGCCCAAGGCTTGAATTTCCGACAGACTTATCGCCCGGATCACGGCCGCAAGGCCGGGACCGGCGAGTGAGAGAGAAGCTTCCGCGCGGCGCCCTGCGTTGGAGCGCCCGGAAGCGTGACGGGAGACAGACCCGCATGCTCGACACCGAGCCCAACGACACGCCTGAGACATCAGGTACTTCCGGGGTGGTAAACCCCGGTACCGACAACGACAGCAGTACGAAGGACGACACGGCCACGACGTCGGCACCCCGCCGCCGTCGGCGCGCCGCCAGTCGTCCGGCCGGACCGCCGAGCGTGCCCTCTCCCGAGGCCGCGCCGGTTCCGGCTGCCGTGACGCCCGAGGCGCCCGCGCCCGCCGGCGAGGCCGACGAGGAGGAGCCGGAGGTCGACGAGACCGCACCGGTCGACGCCGCGCCGGAACCCGAGCCGGAGCCGGAGCCCGAGGCGCCGCGACGGACGCGGCGTACCCGCAAGCGGGTGACCGCGCCGGTGACCGACACGGCCGCGATCGCGGTCACGCCGACGGAGGCGGTCGAGGCCGCGCCGGCGGAGGTCGCCGCCGAGGCCGCCGCGCCGGCCGAGGAGGAGGCGCCGCGTCGGGTCCGGCGGACCCGCAAGCGGGCCGCCGTCGCGCCCGAGGCGGCCCCGGAGGAGGTCGCACCCGAGCCTGTCGCCGAGACCGCGCGGGCCGAGGCCCCGCAGGACGAGGCTCCGCAGGGCGAGGCCGAGGAGGCGCCGCGGCGGACTCGGCGTACCCGCAAGCGTGCGGTGCCGGCCGTCGAGGAGGCCGAGGCGACGCCCGTCGCCGAGGTCGCGCCGGTCGTCGAGGCCGAGCCCGAGGCGGCCGCCGAGCCGGCGGCCCCGTCGTCCCGGCGCAAGACGCCGCCGCCGGTCTTCCAGCCGCTGTTCCAGGCCCCGCAGGCGGCGGTCTTCGCGGCGCCGCAGCGTGCCGCCGAACCGGTCGCCGCGCCGGCCCAGGACACCGCCCCGGCCGAGCCGGAGACCGCACCCGAGGAGCCGCGCAGCCGGCGTCGCCGGCGACGCGCGCTGCCGGACGAGGTGCACGGCGCGGCCGAGGCCGAGCCGCAGGACTCGCGCTACCAGGACGAGCAGGAGCGGCACCCGGGCCGCGCGGTCGCCACGGCCGAGCCGGTCGAGTCGACCGAGGAGCCCGAGGGCGCCGAGGCGCACGAGACGCACGAGGACGAGACCGACGGCGACCGCCCCACCCGTCGCCGCCGGCGCGGTGGCCGACGCCGCCGCGGTCGTGGTGACGACGGCGCCGAGGACCACGGCTCCGACGAGGACGACGAGCACCGCATCGAGGGCGTCGGCGACGGTCCCGACGAGGACGCCGATCCCGACGACCCGGGCGACGCCGGCGCGACCACCAGCAGCCGCCGTCGCCGGCGGCGCCGCCGTCGCGACGGAGCCGCCGACGAGCCCGCCGGCGAGCCGCAGGACGATCCCGAGCGCACCGTGGTCAAGGTCCGCGAGCCGCGCAAGCGCGACGTGCTCGCCGACAGCCCCACCGACGAGGTGCAGGGCGTCAAGGGCTCGACCCGTCTGGAGGCCAAGAAGCAGCGCCGCCGCGAGGGGCGCGAGCAGGGCCGCCGCCGGGTGCCGATCATCACCGAATCGGAGTTCCTGGCCCGCCGCGAGGCGGTCGAGCGGGTCATGGTCGTGCGCCAGAACGGCGACCGCACCCAGATCGGCGTGCTCGAGGACGACGTGCTCGTCGAGCACTACGTGAACAAGGAGCAGGCCACCTCCTACGTCGGCAACGTCTACCTGGGCAAGGTCCAGAACGTGCTGCCGTCGATGGAGGCCGCGTTCGTCGACATCGGCAAGGGCCGCAACGCGGTGCTGTACGCCGGTGAGGTCAACTTCGAGGCCGCGGGCTTCAGCGGTCCGCGCCGGATCGAGGCCGTGCTCAAGCCCGGCCAGTCGGTCCTGGTCCAGGTCACCAAGGACCCGATCGGCCACAAGGGCGCCCGGCTGACCAGCCAGGTCTCGCTGCCCGGTCGCTACCTGGTGTACGTGCCCGAGGGCACCATGACCGGGATCAGCCGCAAGCTCCCGGACACCGAGCGGGCCCGGCTGAAGACCATCCTCAAGAAGATCGTTCCGGAGAACGCGGGCGTCATCGTGCGCACCGCCGCCGAGGGCGCGACCGAAGAGGACCTGACCCGCGACGTGACGCGGCTCCAGGCCCAGTGGGAGGACATCAAGAAGAAGTCCAAGATGATCACGACCAGTTCGCCCTCGCTGCTGTACGGCGAGCCGGACATGACGGTCCGGGTCATCCGCGACATCTTCAACGAGGACTTCTCCAAGCTGATCGTCTCGGGCGACGAGGCGTGGGGCGTCATCCACGAGTACGTCGGCCACGTGGCCCCCGACCTGGCCCCGCGCCTGTCGCGGTGGACCAGCGAGGTGGACGTCTTCGCGACGTACCGCATCGACGAGCAGCTGATGAAGGCGCTGGACCGCAAGGTCTGGCTGCCCAGCGGCGGCTCGCTGGTGATCGACCGCACCGAGGCGATGGTCGTGGTCGACGTCAACACCGGGAAGTTCACCGGTCAGGGCGGCAACCTCGAGGAGACCGTCACCCGCAACAACCTGGAGGCGGCCGAGGAGATCGTGCGCCAGCTCCGGCTGCGCGACCTCGGCGGGATCATCGTCGTCGACTTCATCGACATGGTCCTGGAGGCCAACCGCGATCTGGTCCTGCGCCGGCTGATGGAGTGCCTGGGCCGGGACCGGACCAAGCACCAGGTCGCCGAGGTGACCTCGCTCGGCCTGGTCCAGATGACCCGCAAGCGGGTCGGCCAGGGTCTGCTCGAAGCCTTCTCGGAGAACTGCGAGCGGTGCAACGGGCGCGGCGTGATCGTGCACATGGACGCGCCGGAGACCAAGGGCCACGGCAACGGCGGGCACACCCACGGCGGCAACGGCGCGGCGAGCGGCGGTGGGCGGCGCAAGCGCAACAAGGGCCACGCCGACCGCAACGGCAGCGGGCCGATCACCGAGATCCTCGAGACGGACGAATCGGTCGAGCGGGACGTGCCGGAGTTCGACGAGGTCGTCGAGGTGCCCGCGGTCGCCGAGGCGTTCGAGGACGTCGAGGTCGTCGAGGTGGCGGAGCCGGCCGAGGCCGCCGAGGTCGTCGAGGCGGAGATCGTGCCGGAGCCGGTGGCGCCGGTCGAGGTCGTCGAGACCCCGGTGGCGGAGGCCCCCGAGGCCGAGCCCGCGGTGATCGAGGGCGCGGACGTACCGGCCGAACCGGTCGCGGCGGCCGAGCAGGCCGACGAGGCGGAGGAGGCCCCCGCGCCGGCCAAGCGGGTGCGCAAGGCCGCCGCCAAGAAGACGGCCGCCAAGAAGACCGCGGCCAAGACCACACCGGCGAAGAAGACCGCCGCCAAGGCGCCCCGGAAGTCGGCCAAGAAGGTCGCCGCCGAGGCGGCCGAGGCCGAGGCGACGGAGTCGGCCGTGCCCGAGGTCGCCCCCGAGGCGGCGCCCGAGGCCGCACCGGCGGCGCCCGCCAAGGCGCGGAAGGCGACCAAGCGGGCCGCGAAGACCGCGGCCACCGCCGAGCCGGCGACCGAGGCTCCGGCCGAGGCCGAGCCCGCCAAGCCGGCCAAGGCCGCCGCCAAGCCGCGCAAGACGTCGCGGCGGGCGACCCGGCCCGCCGGCCCGCCGGAGGGTGCCGTGGACGGCGCCGAACCGGTGACGGCGGCGAGCGGAAGCTGAGCCGTACCGGGTCCGCTCCGGGGTGGTATCCCCGGGGCGGACCCGTTTGGCCTTCGGCCCCGGGCATCCTGTAACCTTTGCCCTTGGTGTGCTTAGGCACAGGCTCCTGAGCAACCACCCTCCGGATCGCAAGCTTCGGAGGAGGCCCCCGATTTCTGTTCGGTGTGGCTGGCTTCAGGGGCTCGGACCCTGCAGAGAGAGAGATCCACGGTGTACGCGATCGTTCGCGCCGGTGGCAGGCAGCACAAGGTTGCCGTCGGTGACGTCGTCCAGGTCGACCGCATTCGCGGTGCGGCGGGCACGGCAGTTGAGCTCCAGGCCATTCTCGTCGTAGACGGTGAAGCCGTGACGAGTGACCCGTGGGTCCTCGCGGGTGTGAAGGTGACGGCCGAGGTCGTCGACCACACCAAGGGCAAGAAGATCGACATTCTGAAGTACAAGAACAAGACCGGTTACCGCAAGCGCATGGGTCACCGCCAGCAGCACACCCAGCTGAAGATCACCGGCATCAACTCCGGGAAGTAGGGAGCAGCGACATGGCACACAAGAAGGGTGCATCCTCCACCCGGAACGGCCGTGACTCGAACGCGCAGCGCCTCGGCGTCAAGCGCTTCGGCGGCCAGGTCGTCAACGCCGGCGAGATCATCGTCCGCCAGCGCGGCACGCACTTCCACCCCGGCACCAACGTCGGTCGCGGCGGCGACGACACGCTGTTCGCGCTGTCGGCCGGCGCCGTGCAGTTCGGCACCGCGCGCGGTCGCCGCGTGGTGAACATCGTCCCGGCGGAATAATCACGCCGCGGCATTCGCTTCGACACCCGAGGGCGGACCCTATTCGGTCCGCCCTCGGGTGTTTGTCCACAGTGTTCGCTCCCCACCGGGGAGCCGAGGAGGAATCCACGTGACGACCTTCGTCGACCGCGTCGTGCTGCACGTCGCGGCGGGTAACGGGGGCCACGGCGTGGCCTCCGTGCACCGCGAGAAGTTCAAGCCGCTCGGCGGCCCCGACGGGGGCAACGGCGGTCGCGGCGGCGATGTCACGCTGGTCGTCGACGCCAACACCACCACGCTGCTCGAATACCACCACCACCCGCACCGCAAGGCCACCAACGGCAAGCCCGGCGCCGGCGCCAACCGCACCGGCCCCAACGGCAGCGACGTGATCCTGCCCGTGCCGGACGGCACCGTGGTCAAGCGGCTGCTCCCCAACGGCGACGAGGAATTCGTCGAGGACCTGGTCGGCAACGGCGCCAGCTACGTGATCGCCCAGGGCGGTCGCGGCGGCCTCGGCAACGCCGCGCTGGCCTCGCCGCGCCGCAAGGCCCCCGGCTTCGCGCTGCTCGGCGAACCCGGCGAGGCCGGCGACTTCGTCCTGGAGTTGAAGACCGTCGCCGACGTCGCGCTCGTGGGCTTCCCCAGCGCCGGCAAGTCTTCGCTGATCGCCACGCTCAGCGCCGCGCGGCCGAAGATCGCCGACTACCCGTTCACCACCCTGGTGCCGAACCTGGGCGTGGTCACCGCCGGCGACGTCGTCTACACCGTGGCCGACGTACCCGGCCTGATCCCCGGCGCGAGCGAGGGCAAGGGGCTGGGCCTGGAGTTCCTGCGGCACGTGGAGCGCTGCAAGGCACTGGTGCACGTCCTGGACTGCGCGACGCTGGAGCCCGGCCGCGACCCGATCACCGACCTGGACACCATCGAGGCCGAACTCGCCGCCTACGGCGGCCTGGAGGACCGGCCCCGGATGGTCGCGCTGAACAAGGTCGACGTGCCCGACGGCAGCGACCTGGCCGACCTGGTCAAGGCCGAGTTGGAGGCGCGCGGGCTCCAGGTGTTCCCGGTCTCCGCGGTCAGCCGCGCGGGGCTGCGCGAGTTGTCCTTCGCGATGGCCGCCCAGGTACAGAGCGCCCGCGACTCGGCGCCCGCGCCGGAGGCCACCCGCATCGTGCTGCGCCCGACCGCGGTCGACGACAGCGGCTTCACCGTCACCCGGCGCGACGAGGCGTTCATCGTGCGCGGCGCCAAGCCCGAACGCTGGGTGCGCCAGACCGACTTCGCCAACGACGAGGCGGTGGGCTACCTGGCCGACCGGCTCGCCCGGCTCGGGGTCGAGGAGGCCCTGTGGTCGGCGGGGGCCGTTCCCGGCGCCGAGGTGGTCATCGGCGACGACGTCACCGGCGTGGTCTTCGACTGGGAGCCGACCGTCGCGGCCGGTGCCGAGATGCTGGGTCGACGCGGCGAGGACCACCGCCTGCAGACGCACCGCCCGGCGGTGGATCGGCGCCGCGAGCGTGCGGCGATCGAGACGCAGTACGAGGAGTTCGACCCGTTCTCGGACGACTCCTGACGCACGCCGTGGTGCGATGGCTTTCCCCCGACAGCGCGGTCCGGTGGATTTCCGCCGGCGCGCGGTCCGGGTGACCTTCTCGAATTTCCCGACCGGAAAGCGGGGCCTGAAGTGCACAGTGGGGCCGACGCGGCGCGCGAGGACGTGACCTCCGCGCGCCGCATCGTGGTCAAGGTCGGTTCGTCCTCGTTGACGACCGCGCAGGGTGGCCTGGACCCGGATCGAGTCGACGTCCTGGTGGACGTGATAGCCGCCAAGCGGGCCGAGGGGATCGAGGTCGTCCTGGTCTCCTCCGGCGCGATCGCCGCCGGCCTCGCGCCGCTGGGCCTGGCCCGCCGACCGCGCGACCTCGCCACCCAGCAGGCCGCCGCGAGTGTGGGCCAGGGACTGCTCGTGGCCCGCTATACCGCCTCGTTCGCCCGCTATGGACTGCGGGTGGGCCAGGTGCTGCTCACCGTCGACGACGTCACCCGCCGCGCGCACTACCGCAACGCCTACAACACGCTGGACAAGCTGCTGGCGATGGGCGCGGTGCCGGTGGTCAACGAGAACGACACGGTGGCCACGGAGGAGATCCGCTTCGGCGACAACGACCGGCTCGCGGCCCTGGTCGCGCACGTCGTGCACGCCGATCTGCTGGTCCTGCTGTCGGATGTGGACGGGCTGTACGACGGCGACCCGGCGAAGCCGACGTCCTCGCGGGTTCCGTTCGTGACCGGTCCGGCCGATCTCGAGGGCATCGAGATCGGCAAGGCCGGCAAGTCCGGGGTCGGCACGGGCGGGATGGTCACCAAGGTCGAGGCGGCGGGCATCGCCACCTCGGCGGGCATCCCCGTGGTGCTCACCGCGACCCGCTTCGCGTCCGACGCGCTGGCCGGCAAGGACACCGGAACCCTCTTCCACCGCACCGGAGTTCGCACCGCCGACCGGCTCCTGTGGCTGGCTCACGCGAGCACCGCGCGCGGCCGGCTCGCGCTCGACCCCGGCGCCGTGCGGGCCGTGGTGGAGCGGCGCAGCTCGCTGTTGCCGGCCGGAATCACCGGTGTCCAGGGCGGTTTCGTCGCCGGTGATCCGGTGGACCTGGTTGACGAAAACGGTCACATCGTGGCCCGCGGACTGGTCAACTTTGATGCGAAGGAACTGCCGGGCCTGCTCGGGCGATCCACGCGGGAGTTGGCCCGGGAGCTGGGTCCGGCCTACGAGCGCGAGGTCGTCCACCGCGACGACCTGGTGCTGCTGCGCCGCTGAGCGACGACCACCGAAGATCAGCAGCTCGCCGACGGGAGGCCGGCCGTGCCGGAGCGTGGGGACCGCCCCTGGGGACAGCCGACGACGCCGGCGCGGACCGAACCCGACGGCGCGGGCCGAATGTGGCACATCACGCTGACCCTGGCCGGCCCACCGGGCGACCCCGAGGACGTGCGGCGAGCGCTGGAACGCCTCGCCCACGAACACCCGTTCCTGCTCGCCGGCCGCTACGCCGCCGACCACGCCGAGGTGCGCTACTGGGAGGAGGCCCCCAACCTCCACGACGCCGCCGCGATCGCGCTGCGCCTGTGGGGCGAACACCGCCGGAGCGCGGACCTGCCTCCGTGGGAGCTGATCGGCCTGGAGGTCGTCGACCGCCCCACCTACCAAAAACGTGCCGCCGCCCCGGCACCCCTCCCGATCCGACCGGGCCGCGTACAGCCGTTCTGAGCGTCGCTACGACGAGCGCCGGGCGCGGCGGCTACGGCACCGTTGCCATGCGGGTGCAGGTGGTGGGTGGGGTGGGGTGGAAGGGGTCGATCTGTTCGGGCCGGGGTGGGGCGTCGGCCGGGGCGGGGCCGGTGAAGGTGGGGTGGAACCAGGTGGCGTTGTCGGGGGTACAGGGCTGGGGGCCGGCCACGGTCAGGATGCGGCGGGCCTGGAGGAGGCCGTCGTGCAACATCGGCGCGTCGGTGTGGAAGTCCCAGACGCGGTGCACCACGAAGCGGGTCCAGCCGAGGCCGCCGACCTGGGCGACGGCGTAGACGAGCACCACGTCGGCGGTGACCACGAGGTCGCGCCGCGCGTGCTCGGCGGCCGTGATCGTGCCGGTCGCGCGGGGTGCCGCGTCCAGGACCCGGATCGCCGCCGGGTCGAAGCGGGTGATCCAGCCGGTGGGCGCCGACACGTCGTCGTCGCGGGGGGCGACCAGGGCCGCGCCGAGTTGGTCGCGCTGTTCGCGGCGCAGCAGGGGCAGCGCCGCCCACGGCCGGCCGCCCGCCAGGACGGTCGGGTCGAGTTGGGTGCCGACCACGAACTCGCGGACCAGGTCGAGGGCTTGGCCCACCTGGCCGGCGGAGTAGTGGGCCGTTTCGCGGCGTTCGCCGACGACGATCCCGGCGACGCCCTGGGCCCAGCCCGCGGCCGGTCCGCCGGCCATCGGGTCGGCGGGCAGCGGGCCCGTCGCGTAGCCGGCGGGCGGGGTCAGCGAGACCCGTTGCAGGACGGCGGGGCCGACCTCCAGGTGTGATCCGGTGGTGGTGGCTCGTCGGGCGCCGAGGAAGGTCGCGCCGCCGATCACCAGCAGGACTACCAGCACACCCGCCACGCCGCGCAGCGTGCGCAGCCGGACGCCGAGCACCCGGCGCCGGCGGTGCGGTCGTTTGCCCGCGTGCAGCCGCTCCCGCGCGGAGGGCTCGTGCAGGTCCGCCGCACGGACGAAGGTCGCGTCGAATACGACGGCGCTGTACTCGTCCTCGCCGTCGGGCCCACCCCTGTTCGGGCCTTCGGGGGGTATTCCCCGTCCGGACATGGAATCAGCTTAAGTCGCGTGCGAGCGGGTGGATATGCACCCGGGCGCGGGGGTTGGGTCGGGTCTGCGGCAAGGTCGTGAGCGGGGCCGTGGCTCCCGGAAGCGGGCGGCGAGGTCGTGAGCGGGGCGTGCCTCCCGGAACCGGGTCCCCGGCTCCGCACGGCCCCGCCCCTGCTCAGCCGGGCCCCGAACGGGCCACCGCCGCCTGGGACGGTGGCGCCGTACCGCCGGACGCGCCCGAATCCCCCGGCGCGACGGTTATTCGCACCTGGGAGGTGTCCTGGCCGGGCGGCGCCGGTACGGGGTTGTTGTCGGTCGTCGCGCTGCGACCGGTGCCCACCGACGGTTGCCGGGGCGCGGTCGGTCCCTGCGAGGATCCGCTGCGGTATACGGCGGTGACCGCCATCGCCACCACGCCGACCCCCATCAGCAGGGCCAGCACCCAGGCCACGCCGCGCCGCCAGCGTGTGGTGCGCGCGGCCTTGGCCCACGGCTCGCCCGCGAACCAGGCCGGCACGTGCGGCAACATCGGCTCGGTGTCGTGTCCGGGTACGGTCCGGGCCCGCCACGGGTCCTCGCCGTCGAGTGGATACGTCCCGTCGTCGAACCAGTCGGAGCGGTCGGCCTGTTCGGCCGTCCGGTCGGTCCGCTCGGCCGCGGTGGGGGTGGGCGCAGCGTCGATCGCCGCGCCACGCTCGTTCGCCGAGGGTTCGTGTACGCGGGCCGCGCGCACGAAGGACTCGTCGAAGACGACGGAGGAGAGCTCGTCCTCCGAGAACTCGGGAAAGTCTGGGCCGTCCGGGAACTCTGGCCCTGGTGAATCGGGCACTCCTAGACAGTATTACCGCAGGCACTCCGATGGATACCGATTCCGGGCACCTGTCTGGGGCCCTTCGCCGCGCCGCTCCGGGCCCCGGCTCGGCGCGCCCGGCCCGGACGGGTGGTGCCGGAGTCGATCAGGAGCGCACGTGGCCGTCGCCGGTGACCACGTACTTCGTGCTGGTCAGCTCGGGCAGCCCCATCGGGCCGCGCGCGTGCAGCTTCTGCGTGGAGATGCCGATCTCCGCGCCGAAGCCGAACTGGCCGCCGTCGGTGAACCGGGTCGAGGCGTTGACCATCACGGCCGTCGAGTCGACCAGGGCCACGAACTCGCGGGCCGCGGCCTGCGAGGTGGTGACGATCGCCTCGGTGTGGCCGGAGGAGTGCCGGCGGATGTGCGCGACCGCGTCGTGCAGCGAGGGCACCACGGCGGCGGCGATGTCGTAGGACAGGTATTCGGTGTCCCAGTCGGCGTCGGTGGCGGGCACCACGTCGGCCGAGTAGGTCTGTACCGCCGCGTCGCCGTGTACGGTCACGCCCGCGTCCTTCAGGGCCGCGAGCGCGAGCGGCACGAAGGCGTCGGCCACGTCGCGGTGCACGAGCAGCGTCTCCGCCGAGTTGCACACGCTGACCCGGTGCGCCTTGGAGTTGACCAGGATGTTCACGGCCATCTCCAGGTCGGTCTGCGCGTCGACGTAGACGTGGCAGTTGCCCACGCCGGTCTCGATCACCGGCACGGTCGAGCCCTCGACCACGGTGCGGATCAGGCTCGCCCCGCCGCGCGGGATCAGCACGTCGACCAGGCCGCGCGCGGTCATCAGCTCCTTCACCGAGTCGTGCGTCTCGCCCGGCACCAGCTGGATGGCGTCGGCGGGCAGGCCGGCCGCGACGACCGCGTCGCGCATCACCGCGACGATGGCGGTGTTCGAGCGGTAGGCGGACGAGGAGCCGCGCAGCAGCACCGCGTTGCCCGACTTCAGGCACAGCGCGGCGCCGTCGACGGTGACGTTGGGGCGGGCCTCGTAGATGATCCCGACCACGCCGAGCGGCACCCGCACCTGGCGCAGTTCCAGGCCGTTGGGCAGGGTCGAGCCGCGCAGCACCTCGCCGACCGGGTCCGGCAGGCCGACCACGTCGCGTACGTCGGAGGCGATCGCGGCGATCCGCTCGTCGGTCAGGGTGAGCCGGTCGATCATCGCCTCGCCGGTGCCGTTGGCCCGGGCGCGCTCCACGTCCTCGGCGTTGGCCGCGACGATCTCCGCCGAGCGGGCCACGAGCGCGTCGGCGAGCGCGAGCAGCGCGTCGTCCTTGACCCGCCGGGTCAGTGGCGCGAGGACGGCGGCGGCCTCCCGGGCGCGACGGGCGGTGTCGAGGACTGCGGACGCTGCGCTGCTGGTCATGCCCGCAAGCCTACCTAGCCGGGTCGGTGATCGACACGACGATTTCAGCGGGCGAGACGCTTCCGCCCGGCGGGTGGGCCGGACACAATGACGCCTCCACCCTTCACCGAGGCGAGGAGCCATCCGTGACCGCTGTCCAGGCCCGCCGGCACGGCATCGCCGATCTGCTCACGCGTACCGCCGCCCGGTTGCCGGACCGGCTCGCCGTGGTGGACGGCGAACTGCGGCAGACCTTCGCCGAACTCGACGACACGGTCTCGCGCGCCGCCGGGGCACTGGCCGCGCGCGGCATCGGCAAGGGCGACCGGGTGGTGCTGCTCGCCCGCAATTCGCACGGCTTCGTGGTGGCCTACTTCGCGCTGGCCCGGCTCGGCGCGATCTCGGTCCCGGTGAACTTCATGCTCACCGCGCCGGAGGTCGGCTATGTCCTGGAGCACGCGGGCGCGATCGCGGTGCTGGCCGGTCCCGAGCTGACCGCCACCGCCGACGCCGCCCTGGCCGACCGTGAGGCGCTGCGCGTGGTACTCGGCCCGGCGGTTTCGGGGTGGGAGCCGTTCGCCGAGCTGATCGCCGAGGGCGGCCGGGTGCCGGATGTGGCGCTCCTCGACGACGACCCGGTACAGATCATGTACACCTCGGGCACCGAGTCCCGCCCCAAGGGCGCGGTGATGACCAGCCGCAACCTGATCGCCCAGTACGCGACCGCGATCATCGACGGCGGGATGGCCGCCGACGACGTGGAGATCCACGCCCTGCCGCTCTACCACTGCGCGCAGTTGCACTGCTTCCTCACCCCGGACGTCTACCTCGGCGCGACGTCGATCATCCTGCCCGCGCCGGACCCGGCCACGCTGCTCGCCACGATCGAACGCGAGCGGGTGACCAAGCTGTTCTGCCCGCCGACGGTGTGGATCGCGCTGCTGCGCCACCCCGACTTCGACACGCGGGACCTGTCCGGGCTGCGCAAGGGCTACTACGGCGCGGCGGCGATGCCGGTCGAGGTGCTGGGCGAACTGCGGCGCCGGTTGCCGCGGTTGCGGCTGTACAACTTCTACGGCCAGACCGAGATGTCGCCGGTGGCCACCATCCTGGGCCCGGACGACCAGGAGCGGAAGGCGGGTTCGGCGGGACGCGCGGGGCTCAACGTGCAAACCGCCGTGGTCGACGACGAGGACCACCCGGTGCCGCCCGGCGAAGTGGGCGAGATCGTGCACCGCGGCCCACACACCATGCTCGGCTACTGGAACGACCCGGAACGCACCGCCGAGGCCTTCCGCAACGGCTGGTTCCACAGCGGCGACCTCGGCGTACTGGACGCGGAGGGCTACCTCACGGTGGTCGACCGCAAGAAGGACATGGTCAAGACCGGCGGCGAGAACGTGGCCGGCCGAGAGGTCGAGGAGGCCATCCACGCCCACCCGGCGGTAGCGGAGGCGGCGGTCTTCGGCGTGCCCCACCCGTACTGGATCGAGGCGGTCACGGCAGTGGTCGTGCCGCGGCCGGGCGGGCGGATCACGGAGGAGGAGGTGATCGAACACTGCAAAACCCGCCTGGCGGGCTTCAAGGTCCCCAAGTATGTGGTGATCGCCGAGTCGCTCCCCAAGAACCCCAGCGGCAAAATCCTCAAACGCCGACTCCGGGACGAACACGCGAAGTTGGCCTCCGAATAGCGCGTCGGCATCCCAAGTCGGGCAGAGCCGGGCAAAGCCGTCCCGGGTGGCGCTCGGGGCCGACGGCCGCCCACACGGCCCAAGTGCGTCTGAGGCCACCGTGGGGCGGAGGAAGCTGCGTCTCGGCCTGCCGCGGAACGCCGGTCCGGTTCACGGAATGGGAGTGGGTCCGAGTCGGTGGTGAGCCGCCGCCGGCGGTGGGGGCTTGGGGGTGTGGGGTTTCGTCGGGGCGGGTGCCCGGGTCGGGGGAAAAGCGACCTGCGGCGGGTGGCGGGGTGGGGGGTCGGGTTGGGTTCCGCCGGGCTTGCGTTCCCGGGTGGTCGGGTTGTTTCGGCGTGCGTTGCGCTTGGGGTTGCGGGCCGGCTGGTGCGGGGTTGATCAGGGTCCGTGATGGGCGGTTGCCGGCGTCCGGGGCTCCGCGCCGTCGGCTCCCGACGAGGCGAGCGTGTTGGGTGGCGAAACCGGCCGGCAGCGGCGGGCAGGGCGGCGGCCCGGTCGAGTTCTCCGCAGAGCCTTCCCGGGTGGGTTGGGCAGGGCGTTTCGAGGTGCGGTGGGCTTGTGGGGGGCGGGAGTTCACGAAACCGGACGGCGTCGGGTGCCGTGGACTCGGCGCGAGAGAAAACCGCAGGTCAGCGGAGAGGGCAGCCGTTTCGGGCGCCTCGGGATCCGGTTTCGGCTCCCACTGGGCACCTTCGGTCGGCTCGACGGCCTCTGCAAGGTCGCAGCGCCCGAAGCCGACCCCGACCGGACGGTTTCGGTCTCCACACCGGCATCGAGGAGGCCGGAACGCACGAAACCGGCACCCGACACCCGACTTTCCACCCCGACACCACAAAACCGCAGGTCACCGAAGCCCGAAGCCCACAACCACCCACCGCGATCCGGTTTCGAACCCCAACTCCCCTCCAAACACACCCGAAAACGTCCCAACCCAGCCGGGAGCGCTCCTCGGAGGACTCGACCCGAGTGCCCTCCCTGCCCGCCGCTGCCAGCCGGTTTTCAGCGAGCAACACACCCGTCTCGTCGGGAACTTAGAGTCTCGAAGCCCCGCACGCCGGCGGCGGCCCATCACCGACCCGGACCAGCCCCACACCGGCCACTCGCAACCCAAAGCACAACGCACGCCGAAACAACCCGACCACCCGGGAACGCAAGCCCGGCGGAACCCAACCCGACCCCCTCCCCCGCCACCCGCCGCAGGTCGCTTTTTCGCCAAGCAACGCACCCGCCTCGGCAAGTGCCGGAGTCTCGGAGCCGCCCATGCCGACGGCGGATCGCCGGGTGTGTGCGGAAGGGCTGGGTGGCGCTGTCCACGGGCTGCTGCGCGCAGCCTTCCGGCTGCCCGGCTTGCGGTTCTGATGCGGGTGAGGCCCGCCGGCGCCGGGAGTATCGGGGCAGTGCCCGCCGCCCGGCGCCCCGTCGCGCTCGCCGCCTTCGGGCGGCTTCCGGCCCGGCGGAGGCCGGGAATAATGCGTGGAACGTGACCTGGGTCGCGGGTTAGCGTCGATGGACAATGCGAACGTTTCCCGTCGCCGACCCCGGCGATCCCGATATCCGGTCGGCGGGCCGCTACCTGCTCTGGCTCGCCGCTCGCACCCGGCGGACGATTGTCATGGGCATCGTCTGGGCGTCGGTGTGGATGGTGGCCCAGGCCCTCATGCCCGCCGCCGTCGGCCGGGCGATCGACGCTGTCGAGGCGCGGGACGAGGGTCGGCTGTACGCGTGGTCCGGCGTACTGCTCGGGATCGCCGTGCTGATCGGCTTCACGGGCATCATGCGCCACCGCAACGCGGTCGCCAACTTCCTCGACTCGGCCTTTCGTACCATCCAGCTCGTCACCCGGCACGCCGCCCGGCTCGGCGCGGTGCTGCAGCGCCGGATCGCCTCCGGCGAGGTGGTCGGCGTCGGCACCTCCGACGTGGACGCGATCGGCTCAACCCTGGACATCACCGCGCGCGGCTGCGCCTCGGTGGTCACGCTCGCCGTGGTCGCCGTCGTGCTGTTGCAGATGTCGGTACCGCTCGGGTTGCTGGTCCTGATCGGTGTGCCACTGCTCATGGGTCTGGTCTCGCTGCTGCTGCGGCCGCTGCACCGGCGCCAGAACGCCTACCGCGAACTGCAGTCCGGGCTGGCCGATCGGGCCGTCGACATCGCGTCCGGGCTGCGCGTGCTGCGCGGCATCGGCGGTGAGCGCAGCTTCGGGGCCCGCTACCGGCGCGAATCGCAGGAGTTGCGGGTGGCGGGCGTACGCACCGCCAGGATCGAATCGATGTTGGAGGCCGCGCAGTTCCTGGTGCCCGGCTTCTTCGTCGCGTTCGGTACCTGGCTGGCCGCCCGGTTCGCCCTGGACGGCCGCCTGACGGTCGGTCAGATGGTGTCCTTCTACGGCTACGCGGCGTTCCTGACCGTCCCGCTCTCCACCCTCACCGAGTTCGCCGACCGCGTCGTCCGCGGCCACGTCGCGGCCCGCCGCGTGGTGCGCGTGCTCGGCCTCGCGCCGGGCGTCGAGGACCGGTCCGACCCGCTCGCCTGGCCGGCGCCCGGCGACCTGGTGGACCGGCGCTCCGGCCTGGTGGTCCGGCCCGGCGTGCAACTCGGCATCGCCTGCGAGGATCCGCAGGACGCGCCCGCGCTGGCCGATCGACTCGGCCGCTACGAGGACGCCGACGTGTTCTACCACGACGTGCCGCTGGCCGACCTCGCGGTGGCCGACGTGCGCCAGCGCATCCTGGTCGCGCACCACGACGCCGGACTGTTCTCCGGGCCGCTGCGCCGCGAACTGACCCCCGGCGGCGGGGGCGGTGGCGGCGTCGACCTCGCCGAGGCGGTCGAGGTGGCCTGCGCCGCGGACGTGATCGACGCGCTGGACGAGGGCCTGGACACCGAGATCGCGGCCCGCGGCCGGGAGTTCTCCGGCGGCCAGGTACAACGCCTGCGCCTGGTCCGGGTGTTGGTCGCCGACCCGCAGACACTGGTGCTGATCGAGCCGACCAGCGCGGTGGACGCGCACACCGAGGCCCGGATCGCCGGCCGGCTCGCCGCGCACCGGCGCGGGCGTACCACGGTGGTCGCCACCACCAGCCCGCTCGTCCTGGACACCATGGACGAGGTCGCCTACGTCCAGGACGGCAAGGTCATGGCGGTCGGACCGCACCGCGAACTGCTCGCGAACGAGCCGGGATACGCGGCGCTGGTCACCCGTGTCGACGACGAGGAGGAGAACGCGTGAGCGCGCACCGCCTGTTGCCGGTGGCCCCGGCCGCCGAGGTCGGCCGGCACGCCGTGCGGCTGCTGCGCGAGCGGCAGCGCGACCTGATCCTGACCGTGCTGTTCTACGCGCTCGCCGCGGTGGCCGGACTGGTCGCGCCACGTCTGCTCGGTGTACTGATCGAGAAGGTCCGCGACGACGCCCCGACCCGGACGATCGATCTGCTCGGCCTGGGCATCGCCGGCGCGCTGCTGCTCCAGGCGCTGATCGTGCGCCAGGCGGCGGTGGCCGCGGCGCGGCTCGGCGAGGGCCTGCTCGCGCAGGTCCGCGAGGAGTTCGTGGAGCGCATCCTGGACCTGCCGCTGTCCACCGTCGAGCGGGCCGGCTCCGGCGACCTGCTCGGCCGGGCGAATCGCGACGTGGCGGCGATGTCCCGCTCGGCCCGCCGCGCGGTGCCCTCGGTGCTGGTCGCGGCCGTGACGATCGTGCTGACCTTCACCGGTCTGCTGCTGCTCAACCCGCTGCTGGCGCTGCCGCTGCTGATCACGGTGCCGCTGCTGATCCCGGTGACCTGGTGGTACCTGCGCCGGGCGCCCGCGGGCTACCTGCGCGAGAACGCCGCCTGGGCGCAGGTGACCGACTCGCTCGCGGAGACGGTCGAGGGCGCGCGTACGGTCGAGGCGCTGCGGCTCGCCGATCGGCGTCGGCGGCGCGGTGACGACGACGTCGGCAAGGCGTACGCGGCCGAGCGGTACACCTTGTGGCTGCGCACCATCTGGTACCCGACGGTCGACTTCGGCTACATGTTGCCGGTGGTGGCGACCACGGCCTTCGGCGGCTGGGCGTATCTGCACGGCTGGGCCACGCTGGGCGAGGTGGCGACCGCGGTGTTGTACGTGCAGTTGATCATCGGGCCGATGGACGAACTGCTCAACTGGCTGGACGAGGTACAGATCTCGGCGGCCTCGCTGGCCCGACTGCTGGGTGTGGCCGACGTGCCGTCCGACCGCGAACCCACCGACGCCAAGCCGGTGGACGAGACGCTGACCGTGCGCGATGTGCGGTTCGCGTACGACTCGGGACGCGAGGTGCTGCACGGCATCGACCTGACGGTGCGACCGGGCGAGCGGATCGCGATGGTGGGGCCGAGCGGGGCCGGAAAGTCCACGCTGGGGCGGCTGTTGGCCGGGGTCAACGGGCCGACGTCGGGCAGGGTGGAGGTGGGCGGGGTACCGCTGGTCGGCCTGCCTCTCGACGAACTGCGCGGGCGGGTCGCTCTGGTGACCCAGGAGCACCACGTGTTCCGGGGCACGTTGCGGGACAATCTGCTGCTGGCGCGCGAGGACGCCGACGACGACGCGGTGTTGGCGGCGCTGCGCGCGGTCGACGCGGACTGGGTTGCCGGGCTCCCCGCCGGGGTGGATACCGAAGTCGGGCCCAAGGGCTACGAGTTGACGGCCCCTCAGGCCCAACAGCTGGCACTGGCCCGGTTGGTACTGGCCGACCCGCACACGCTGGTACTGGACGAGGCGACGTCGCTGATCGACCCTCGGGCGGCCCGGCATCTGGAGCGGTCGTTGGGCGCGGTGATCGAGGGCCGGACGGTGATCGCGATCGCACACCGCCTGTACACGGCGCACGACGCGGACCGGGTCGCGGTGGTCGAGGACGGCCGCATCACGGAGCTGGGCAGCCACCGGGAGCTGATCGCGGCCGACGGGGCCTACGCGGCACTGTGGCGCTCCTGGCACGGGTGAGCCCCGGCTCGCCCGTGGCCGGGGCCGTCCCGCTGCGTCAGAGCGTCCAAGACTCGCCACCTGGTTCGTCCAGCCACACCACGTTGGCCCGCGCCGTGACCGTAAGCCCATACCGCCCCAGGCCCGGTCGGCCATTCGACAACCAAGAAGCCATCACCGCTTCGAGGTTGCTCCCCAACGGTCGAGTTCCGCCCTCGTACAACCTGCCCACACCTGCGGCATCGCTCTCCACGACCGCCCACGCCCCGTCGGGGTGGAGGAACCAGCGCCCCGTCACCTCACTCGCGACGGAGTAACGGAGGCGAATCGTGCCCGGGAGGGCAAGCTGCGCCGCCCACAGAAAAGCCGGATCATCAAGCACTCCGGCAGCAACCCGAGTGGCGCGCCCGGTCGTTGCCACCCTGCCGGCGATCGCCGCCCGCATCATGGGCCCGATCTCCGGCGACGAACTCTCACGTGAGGCCATAAAGGACACGACGGAGTCAACGAACCGCCCTTCGGCACGCCCATCCTCGATCATGCGCAACTTGACGTACCCGTAGGCACCCAACGCCCCGGTGAGCGAGACCAGAAGTACGGCGTCCCGGTCCGCCTGCGCCAACCAGGCCGGCGGCACGGAGTCCGGCGAGTAGGCGGCAATGATGCGCTGATACGGCGCCCGCTCGCGATGCCCCAGCGCACCGTCGCCCACCACCAGAGTGGGACGAAAGCCCAAAGTCCCCAGACGCTTGGCGTCGGCCGCAGAAAGCCCCGCGTCGTACTCAACGCTCGTCACGCGTCGATCGCCGAGCCGAGCGCAAAGAAGCGCCGTCGAGTACCCCGTGCCCGTCCCCACTTCGAGAACGTTGTGCCCGTCCTGGACATCAAGGTCTTCAAGCATCCGCACCACAGTGGAAGGAAGCGTGGACGAGCTGGTAGGCGTGCCAGTGACCAAGGCACCTGCGGATGGCAACGCCGCCGCGCCATAGTCGAGCTGGGTAACCCACGTCCTGTTCGCGTACGCCAAGCGCAGCCACTCCTCGGACGACGTCTCGTGGCTCACCGCCCTGTACGTCGTAACACCACGCTCGTCCGGCACATCCGCAAAGAAGGTCGGCAGGAAAGCATGTCGCGGCACAGCCCGAAGCGCTCTCCGCCACGGCTCCGTACGCAACGAACCATCCTGTTCCAGCTTCTCGACGAGGCGTTCGCGCAGCAACCGCGCACGAACTTCCACCAGCGCGGCAGTGTCGGTCATACCGTGTCGCCCTTCTCCAAGAGGTCGGCAATGGCGCACGAAATAGGCACGCCGGTCTTGTGTTCGATCCATGACCACTGGCCGTTCGGGTTCACCTCGAGAAAACGCCAGTCGCCGCCGGGGGTCACGATGAAGTCGAACGCCCCGAAGACGAGTTCAAAGTGCGCCATAAATGCCATCACACGTCGGCGCACGTCCTTCGGCACCACTGCAGGCTTGTAGCTGAGGCTCGAATAGTCAGCACGCCAATCGACCTTCGCGGCCTCGGAGCCGGCATGGATCTCCACGGCGAAGAACCTGTCGCCCACCACGGTCAGCCGCACCTCGTGGCGCTTGTCGATCCACTCCTGGAAGAGGTGGGCACAGAGGGCAATCGAGTCGTCGAACTCGGCAGGATCGACGACGACCGTATGGACGGCCGCCCCGAGACTCTTCGTGATGACGGGTCCGGCGACGTCGTCGGCGAATTCCCGCGCCGCCGCACCGTCGTTGGTCACGAGTGTGCGGGGCGGACGGAGCCCCAGTCGCCTCGCCACGGCGAGTTGAAGGGGCTTGCGGTTCGCTTCGAGGTCACGTGCGGGGTGATTGATCCACAGGCCGGGGATGGCGCCGACGACCCCGAGGAATCCCGCCCGAGACTGGGCGGCGGCGAACCGCCGCCCGGCCTCGGAGACGCCGTCGGGCATGCGGAACTCCTCTGGCCTGCGGAAGTACACAGACCGCACGGCGGCCAGGTCGAGACGTCGAACCCCGTTGTCGAGAGTGCCCGCCCAGCCGTTCGCCAGTGTCGCCGAGAGGGTGATCTCGGTGGGGAACTCGGCGGTATCACAACGAAATACGGGTACACCTCGGTGATTGAGGTGATCGACGACCAGGTCTGCGGTGGGATCGAGCCGGTTCGTGAGGACCAGCACCGTCCCGCCCGAGTGTTCCGCCATTCGGCGCTCCCTACCAGAGGTCCGTGCCCTCGTCGTTGCGACTGTCGGAGTTGGTGGCGCTGCTCGTGTCGTTGGGCGCGCTGAACGCCCACGGATTGCCGTCTGCGGCGACCGCGATCTGCAACTCCCGGTCGTACGTCACTCCCCCGCTGTCCACCGGCGCGCTGGTCTGGCCGGCCGCGTACCGCATACCGAACGGCTCGCGCGCGGTACTCATCGACGTCACGTCAACGGCTCCTTCCTGTTTCGGGGCGTCGGGTGCCGGCACGGGCGCCGGTGCTGCTGTGGACCTCTGCATCGACATTCCTCTCTATTGGTTGTTCCTGTGGGATCGGGATTCGGTGGATTTCGTGCTCCCATCGAACCCATGGCATTGCCTGGCCGGGAGGCTGGACGATCACGGATCGGCCGGGCGGGAAAACGTCGACCGCGACGACCTCGCCATCGGGTTGCGTGCCGCGCTCTCCGTCCGCGTTGATCCGGACCCAATCGCCCACCACCAGTGGGCCGAACCGTCGGGTCGGTGGCGGCCCCGGACCCGGCCCATCGACTCGTTCACATCTGCGGACCACCGTCGGAAGCAACTCGGCCCCGCCCTGGCCGCTTGGGCCCGCGAACGTGCGGGGCGCGCTACCACGCGCCGGCGCGGGACCGGCGAGTCGATCGCGCACGTCCATCGGGTCCCCTGGCCTCTCTCTGGTCGGGATGCAGCACGAGCTGATCGCCGGACACCACGAATCGGAACGGCACCACCCACCAACCGCGCACCCGGTAGTGGACCCCGTCCGGCCGCTCGATCACGTCCAACACTCGACAACGCGGCACCTGTTGATGGACCGGCTCGGGGTCGTCGCCCACGAAGGTCCGCGCCCACCCACGACGCGCGACCACGTATTGGCCACGTCGGAACGAGACTTCCGTCTCGCCCTCGGTCATCGCCCACTGCACCCGGGACGGCATTTCTCGGGCTTCGCCGAAGCTGTCGCTTCGCTCTGCGGAATGGTCGCGCTTCGGGGCAACCACCGCGATACATCGCCCAGTTCGAAGCCCTCAACAGGCTTGATCTCCTCGCGCTCACCATTCGGATGGAGGCGGTAGACGCTCAGGGTCATCCGGCTCACACCTTCTCTCATGCCCATGGAGTGCTCCTCGCAACGGTGTTCTGTAACCGAATCGCTACTGAGCCAACACCATGGGAACTACCTTTGGTACGGGGCGGGGTTCAGCAGCCGAATCTGACGGATTGGCGCACAATGCCGGCGGCAAAAGATCTTGATCCGGAGGCATCCCTATGGGACCTCTTTGGCGCTCACCTGCGATTTCTCCGCAAGCTCGCAGGCAAGACACAGCAGGAGCTCGGTGGCGAGTTGCATTCAACAGGGGCGTTTGTTGGACAGATTGAGACCGCCGACCGGCGGCCGAGTCCGGAATTCGTAGCAGACCTCGATCGAGCCCTCGGTCGAACGGGCTTGCTAACCGCTATCGCCTTCCACGCGTACCGCTTGACGGAAGGACAGCCCGGCTGGTTCGAGAACTTCGCGGAGTCCGAGCGGCAGGCATTCCGCATCCGTACCTTCCAGCCACAGGCAATCCCCGGGCTCCTCCAGTGTGAGGAGTACATCCGGGCTCTCCTGCAAAAGGCAAGGGTTCCGCCGCCGATCATCGAAGCCTGGCTTACACGACGGCTCAAGCGGAAGCGATTGCTCACCAAGAAGGAAGCGCCACAGTATTGGGCGGCCATCGACGAGGCTGCCGTCCTACGGTTGAAGCATGACTCGCGCGTAGCCGCGACTCAACTTCTGCACCTGCTGGAGGTAAGCGAGTTGCCGAATGTGGTGCTTGAAGTAGTCCCGATGGACTGCGGCCTGCACGCGTGCATGGATGGAGCATTCGTCCTGCTTTCGATCCCCGGCCGTGGTGAGTGCGCCTTCGCGGATGGCATGGTCGAAGGAAAAATGATCACCGAAGGACACATGGTTGCGGAGTTCCAGCGTCGATACGATCTGTTGCGAACCGAGACCCTGTCGCCCGCGCGTTCGCAACAGTTGCTGCGAAACCTCTTGGAGAGCACATGACGAAGGCACGCTCTGAGCCTCCCACTTGGCGGAAGTCGAGCTACAGCGGCCAGACTGCCCAGGAATGCGTCGAGGTCACCGCACTCGACGGCTCCATCGACACTCGTGACTCCAAGGATCCGAGCATCGGCCACATCACCGTCGCGCCCGAGTCGTGGTCGGCACTGCTCGGCGCGATCAAGGCATGACCCCCGCTCGGTAGTTGTGTAGAAATGACGGCGGGCCCTGCCAACGGCGGGCCCGCTGTCCTTTTTGCCGTCTCGCGCCACCGACGGGGGCCTTTCCGGCGAGAGTGCACTTCGGTTGCGAGGTGTCGGTGCTGGTACCGGGCCGGTCAGAGTCGTGGGGTGGGTCGCTGCCGGCGCCGAGAGGACGGAGTGCATGCGTGTCCGATGAAGTCCGTTGCGACGAGCGTTTGATGGTCATGCTCGCTGTTTCCGTCATCGTTCATGATCAGACGAACGGGCGGGTCGTGCTGCTGCGGCGGGGTGAGAACAAGGCGTTCGCACCTGGCATGTGGAGCCTGCCGAGTGGCAAAGGGGCGCCGGGAGAGCCGATTACCCACACGGCCGTTCGTGAACTCCATGAAGAAACCGGCATAAAGGTCGAGCCTGACGCGTTGAGGCTTGTGCATGTGACGCATAGCGCGCACAGACCGGATGCGCCGGAGGGGTTTGTCGTGCTTGTGTTCGCCGCGAGGGAGTGGGACGGCGAGCCTGTCAATGCGGAGCCCGGCAAGCACTCGGTTGTGGCCTGGGTCGACACCGACGCCCTGCCGAGCGAGTTCGTGCCGTCGACTCGCTATGCGTTGCGGCGGTACCTCGCCGGTGAGTACCCCGAGGTCGCTGTCGACGGGTGGGACGACCTATAACGCCGCCCGGGTTGTCGGTCAGGGGCGTTGGCAGGGTTGGCGTGACGAGAACCCCGAGCGTGTGGCCCTGATCCAACGGGTCACCCTCGCCTACCTCCGCCACGCCCTCGGCATCGACGACGCCGACTGGGCGGAAGCAAGGAACGGCACAGCCATGGGGCGCCTCGAATCCAAGTGACTCCCCCGTGCCTGCCCCGCGCTCACCCCTGCGCGCGGTCGTACGCCTCGCGCGATGCCGTGACCGCCGGTTCGTGGCGTTCCGCCCAGGCGGTGAGGCCGGACAGGTACTCGAACAGTTCCCTCGCCATCACGGTCGCCTCGTACTCGACCTTCGGCGGCACCGTCGGGTACACCGTGCGGATCAGCAGACCGTCGCGTTCCAGGCCGCGGAGCGTCAGCGTGAGCATGCGGCGGCTGATGCCGTGGATGGCGCGTTCCAACTCCGTGAAGCGCACGGGGCCGTTGCGGGCCTCCATCAGGACGCTGATGCTCCACTTGCCCGCCACCCGGTTGAGCACGTCCAGCACGCGGCAGGCCTGGGTGACCTCGGCCGCCTCCGTTACACAGATGTTCCGCTGTGACATGAAAGTGCCTTCTTTCGTCGGCCTCCATGGTCACGGAGGATGTGTCCCGTAACAAGAAGTGCACCAAACGAACACCCTCACGCACGGAACCGGGAGCACCCCATGTCCATCACGCTCGACGACGCGACCCTCAAGCTCCTCGACGCCAGGAACTTCGCCACCGTCTCGACGCTCAACGCCGACGGCGGCCCGCAGTCCTCGGTCGTCTGGTTCCAACGCGACGGCGACACCGTCGTGTTCTCCGCGACCGACGGCCGGGCGAAGGTCCGCAACCTACGCCGCGACCCGCGCGTCAGCATCACCGTCTTCGACCTCGAAAACCCGTACCACTCGGTCGAGTTGCGCGGCACCGCCGAGATCGTCCCGGACCCGACGAAGGAACTTCCGCTCGCGCTCTCGCTGAAGTATCTCGGCGAGGCCCCGCCGCCGGAGCCCGACACGATCGCCCGGGTGATGGTCCGCGTCACGCCGACCAGGGTGAACAGCTTTTCCGTCTGAGCTGCCCGAACCCCGGTCGGCGACGCGCTGCTCCACGCGCTACTTGACGACCGACAGCGGCAGCAGCTTCCGGCCCGTCGGGCCGATTTGGATCTCCGTGCCCATTTGGGGGCATACGCCGCAGTCGAAGCACGGGCTCCAGCGGCAGTCCTCGACCTCGGTCTCGTCGAGGGCGTCCTGCCAGTCCTCCCAGAGCCAGTCCTTGTCCAGACCGGAGTCGAGGTGGTCCCACGGGAGCACCTCGTTCCACTCGCGCTCGCGTGTGGTGTACCAGTCCAGGTCGACCGGCTCGTCGGCCAGCGCCTCGCCCGCGCAGCGCACCCAGCGGTCGTAGCTGAAGTGTTCGCTCCACCCGTCGAAGCGGCCGCCGTCCTCCCACACCGCGCGGATGATCCGGCCCACCCGGCGGTCGCCGCGCGAGAGCAGGCCCTCGATCGCGCCCGGCTTGCCGTCGTGGTAGCGGAAGCCGATCGACTTGCCGTACTGCCGGTCCGCGCGGATCGCGTCGCGCAACTTGTGCAGCCGCGCGTCGGTGGCCGCCGGGTCCAGCTGCGGGGCCCACTGGAACGGGGTGTGCGGCTTGGGGACGAACCCGCCGATCGACACCGTGCAGCGGATGTCGCGGCTGCCCGAGACCTCGCGGCCCTTTTGGATGACCTTCTTGGCCATGTCCGCGATCTGCAGCACGTCCTCGTCGGTCTCGGTGGGCAGGCCGACCATGAAGTAGAGCTTCACCTGGCGCCAGCCGTTGCCGTAGGCGGTGGCGACGGTGCGGATCAGGTCCTCCTCCGACACCATCTTGTTGATCACCTTGCGCAGCCGTTCGCTGCCGCCCTCGGGGGCGAACGTCAGGCCCGAGCGGCGCCCGTTGCGGGTCAGCTCGTTGGCCAGGTCGATGTTGAACGCGTCGACCCGGGTGGACGGCAGCGACAGGCCGATCTTGTCGTCGGTGTACCGGTCGGCCAAGCCCTTGGCCACCTCGGCGATCTCGGTGTGGTCCGCGGAGGACAACGACAGCAGGCCGACCTCCTCGAAGCCGGTCGCCTTCAGGCCCTTGTCCACCATCGCGCCGATGCCCTCGATGCTGCGCTCGCGCACCGGCCGGGTGATCATGCCGGCCTGGCAGAACCGGCAGCCCCGGGTGCAGCCGCGGAAGATCTCCACGGACATGCGCTCGTGCACCGTCTCGGCGAGCGGGACCAGCGGCTGCTTGGGGTAGGGCCACTCGTCCAGGTCCATCACGGTGTGCTTGGACACCCGCCACGGCACGCCCGAGCGGTTCGGCGCGACCCGCTGGATCCGGCCGTCCTCCAGGTAGTCCACGTCGTAGAAGCGCGGCACGTACACACTGCCCGTGACCGCGAGACGGAACAGCAGCTCGTCCCGACCGCCCGGCCGGCCCTCGGCCTTCCAGGCCCGGATGATGTCGGTGATCTGGAGCACGGCCTGCTCGCCGTCGCCCACCACCGCGCAGTCGATGAAGTCCGCGATCGGCTCGGGGTTGAACGCGGCGTGTCCGCCGGCGAGCACGATCGGGTGCTCCTCGGTGCGGTCCTCGGCCTCGATCGGGATGCCGGCGAGGTCGAGCGCGTTGAGCATGTTCGTGTAGCCCAGCTCGGTGGAGAAGCTGAGTCCGAAGACGTCGAACGCGCCGACGGGCCGGTGCGCGTCCACGGTGAACTGCGGCACCTCGTGCTCGCGCATCAGCTTTTCCAGGTCGCCCCACACCGCGTAGGTGCGCTCCGCGAGCACGTCGGCGACCTCGTTGAGGACCTCGTACAGGATCATCACGCCCTGGTTGGGCAGCCCGACCTCGTACGCGTCGGGGTACATCAGGGCCCAGCGGACCGCGCACGCGTCCCAGTCCTTGACGGTCGAGTTGAGTTCGCCACCGACGTACTGGATGGGCTTCTGCACCTGGGGCAGAAGCGGCTCCAGACGCGGGAACAGGGACTCGACGGGCATGGCGGTCCTTCCGGGAGTGCGGGGAGGGGATCGACCACCTCGGTGCGGGAAGGGTGATCGACCTCCCAGCCTAACGCGACACGGGCGGACCCCCTACCGAGATGTCGGCGAGAGCCCGCCCGCACAGGGTGCGATCAGGGGTGCGACCAGTACGATCAGGCGGATTTGAAGGCGCCGGCGTGTCTCATGTGCACCGACTGCAACAGCCCTATCCCCATCCACACGGCGAACATCGACGATCCGCCGTAGGAGACGAACGGCAGCGGCAGCCCGGCCACCGGCATGATGCCGAGGTTCATCCCCATGTTCTCGAACGCCTGGAAGGCGAACCAGCCGACCACACCCGCCGCGACGATCGTGCCGAACAGGTCGTCGGCGTGCAGCGCGATCCGGATACCGCGCCACAGCAGCAGCGCGAACAACCCGATGATCACCGCGCTGCCGACGAAGCCCAGTTCCTCGCCGGCCACCGAGAAGACGAAGTCGGTCTGCTGTTCGGGTACATACGAGCCGCTGGTCTGCTCGCCGTGGAACAGCCCCTGCCCGGTCAGCCCGCCCGAGCCGATCGCAAGCCGCGCCATGGCCGTGTTGTAGCCGACGCCCCCCGGATCGAAGCTCGGGTCGGCGAAGGCCCGGAACCGGTCGATCTGGTACTCGCTGAGCAGCCCGAAGTGCATCACCGCCGCCGCGCCGGCCCCGGCGAGAGCGAACATCAGCACCATCCACCGCGCCCGCGCGCCGGAGGCGAGCAGCACACACAGCACGATCATCGCGATCACCATGACCGACCCCATGTCGGGCATCAGCATGATCACCGCCATCGGCACCGCGGCCACCACCAACGCCCAGAACACGGCCTTTTCGCCCGGTCTGGCCAGGTCCCCGGTATCCACCCGCTCGGACAGGATCATCCCCATGCACAGGATGATCCCGATCTTGACCAGCTCGGCCGGTTGCAGCGAGAAGCCGCCGCCGATCTGGATCCACGCCCGTGCCCCGTTGACCGTGCTGCCCAACGGGCTCAGCGCCGCGAACAACCCGAGCACGGCCACGATCGCCACTATCGGGGAGAACGCCCGGATCCGACGGTGACCGATTATCGCCACCGCCGTGGCCAGCACCAACCCGATCGCCAGGTTGAGCAGGTGCCGCTTGAAGAAGAACTGCGGATCGCCGCCGGTGAGTCCGCGCCGATTGCGGGTCGCCGACCAGACCAGCAGCGAGCCCACCCCCGACAACAGCAGCGCCGGGCCGAGCAGCAGCCAGTCCAATCGGCGCACCGGCGCGTCGCGCTCGATGATCTGCCGGGTGATCGACCGGCGCGGGGTGAACACCGGTGCCAGACGGCCCAGGTCCGGTGTCCCGAATCCGGCCACCCGCGAGGCGGGCCGCAGTCGCAGGTTCAGGTTCAGGTTCATGTCCCTCTCCCGGTCCGGTAGGTCACCCGCTCGGGTGGCAGTGCCCCGGGCCCGAAAGCGGCCACGTCCACCGTGCGCCCGTCACCGTCGCCGAACGGATGTGCCGGCGACAGGAGGGACGGTGCCCGGAAGGAGACGGGGGTCACCGTCCCGTCCGCCTGGATGTGCGGCAGGTCCGCGGGCGGGCTGGGCAACAGCGCCTTGCTCGGGTCGATCGCGCCCTTCTCGTCCACGCCGAGCAGCGCCTCGTAGATCTTGCGCACCGACGGACCCGAGGTGCCGGAGCCGGTACCGCCCTGGCTGACCATCATCACCACGGCGTACTGCGGACCGTCCTTGGACCCGCCGTAGGTGGCGAACCACGACGTGCTCTGCTTGCCGTACACCGAGCCGGTGCCGGTCTTGGCCGCTATCGGCATCTGCGCGTTCGGCCAGTTGGCGAACACGCCGGCCGCGGTGCCGTTCATCTCGACGCCGATCAGCGCGTTCTGCAGGTACTTCATGGTGGCCTCGCCGACCGGCACCTTGCCCGCGGCCTGTGGCTGGATCTCGCGCACCAGCTTGCCGTCGGGGCTGACCACGGCCTTGCCGATGGTCGGCTTCCACAACGTGCCGCCGTTGGCGATCGCCGCGTACACCCGGGCCATCTGCAACGGGGTGACCGTGGTGTCGCCCTGGCCGATCGCGAAGTTGATCGCGTCACCGGCGCGGAACTGCCAGCCGTCGACGCAGTTCTCCTTGGCGATCTTGTCCACGTACTCGTTGCCGGTGTTGCCCTGCTTGCACCACGCGTCCTTGTTCTGCTCCCAGTTGCGCTTCTTCCAGGCCCGGTCGGCGATCCGCCCGCCCGACTCGCCGGGCAGGTCGATGCCGGTGGGGGCGCCCAGGCCGTAGTTCTTGGCCATGGTCACCATCGGGTCCTTGGGGCTCTTCCCGAAGATCCCGCCGTCCTTGAGCCACATGTCGTAGCCGATGCCGTAGAAGACGGTGTTGCAGGAGACCTCCAGCGCGCGCTGGAGCGAGATCGGGCCGTAGCCCCTGGACTCCAGGTTGTTGAAGGTCGTGCCGCCGACCGAGATGCTGGGCGAGCAGTCGTAGTTGGCCTTGGTGGAGTAGCCCGACTCGGCCGCGGCCGAGGTGGAGACCACCTTGAAGATCGAGCCCGGCGCGAACTGACCCTGTATGGCCCGCGACACCAGCGGCACACCGGCCTTCTCGTCGGTGAGCGCCTTGTAGTCCTGCGGCGAGATGCCGCCCACCCACACCGACGGGTCGTAGTTGGGCGCGCTCGCCATCGCGATCACCCGCCCGGTCTTGATGTCCATCACCACCGCCGCGCCCGCGTCGGCGATGAAGTTCTTGTGCGTGTTGCCCGCGTCGTAGGTCGCGCGCGCCCGCTTCATCGCCTCGTCCAGCTGCTGCTCGGTGATCGCCTGGATCTTCGCGTCGATGCTGGTGACCAGGTGGTTCCCGGCCACCGGCGGCGTCTCCGAGACGGTGCCGGTGACCCGGCCCAGGTGGTCCACGGACAGCCCGGTAACCCCGGACTTGCCGCGCAGGTCGGCGTCGTAGGTGCGCTCCAGACCGCTGCGGCCGACCTCGTCGGCGCGCTGGAGGTCCTTCTTGCCCTCGGCCTTCTGCTTGCTCAACTCGTCGTCGGAGACCGGCGAGAGGTAGCCGACCACGTGCGCGCCGTTGGCCCCCTCGGGCGCCGGGTACTGGCGCACGGCGGTGGGCTCGGCGGTCACCCCGGGGAACTCCTCGCGGTGCTCCATGATGGTCAGCGCCTGCTCGGTGGTGGCGTTGTCCGTGACCGGGATCGGCTGGTACGGCGAGCCGTTCCAGCACGGCTTGGGCACGTTGCGCTCACACAGCCGGGTGCGCGCCTTGACCTCGTCGACCGGCAGTTCCAACACCTTGGCCAGCCGGGTCAGCACGGCCGTGCCCAGGTCCGGCATGCGCATCAACTCGGTACGGCTGACCGACACCACCAACGCGGTGCGGTTGTTCACCAGCGGTCGGCCCTTGTCGTCGAGGATTCGACCGCGGACCGCGGGCGTCACCACGTCCCGGACCGCGTTCTGTGTGGCCGCCGCCGCGTAGTGGTCGCCCTCGCGGATCTGGAGGTACCAGAGCCGGCCGAAGAGGGTGACCATCAGCGACAGGACCAGGATCAGCAGGATCACCATCCGGGCACGCACGGTGTGCGCGCCGTCCCCTCGCGATCGCCCGGCGTTGAGCAGGCTGGGCATACGTTTGCGCATCCGGTTCGGTCACCCCCTACCGGGACAGGCCCGAGAGCAGCGGTTTCGGATCCACCTTGCGGGCCAGCGCCATCACCCACGGGACCACGAACGGGGCCAGGATCGCGTCGTAGAGCACCGCGGTCAGCAGCAGCTTGGTCAGCCCCACCTCGCGCACCGCCCCGTCGCCGACCAGCGCGCCGACCGCCGCGTACAGCACGGTGGTGCCGGCCGCGGCGATCGCGACCACCGCGATCGGGGTGAGCACCGAGCGCCGGGGGTGGCGGGAGGCGAACATGCCCGCCACGTAGCCGGTCAGGCACAACACGAACGCGTACCGCCCGGCCGCGTGGTCCGCCGGCGGCGCCAGGTCGGCGCACAGGCCCGCCGCGAAGCCGATCACGCACCCCGAGGTCGGCCCGTACGCCAGCGCGAGTCCGACCACCACCAGCAGCAGCAGGTCCGGCACCGCGCCGGGCAGACCGAGCCGGGCGAGCACGCTCACCTGGACCACGAGCGCGATGACGATCAGCAACGCGGCGTAGAACACGCGGGAGATCCGCACCGTCTCAGTCCCTTCCGGTCGGTGGGGTCGTGCCGCCCGCCGGCGGCTTGGCGTTGGTGCTGCGGTTGCCCGCCGTGGCCGGCTTCGCGGCCGTGGCGCCGCGCGGCGGCTCGGTGCTCGCCGGCGGCGCGGGCGGCGCCTGCTGCACGGGCGGCGGGGCGGGTGTCTCCGGGGTCGGCGCGGGCGGCAGTATCGAGTCGCGCGGATCGGTGCGCGGCGGCTCGATCACCACGCCCACCGTGTCCAGGCTGGAGAAGTGCACGTAGGACTTCACCTCGACGCTGCGGGTCAACTCGCCCGGGGTGTTGCGCACCTCGGCGACCTCACCCACCGGCACGCCCGGCACGAAGGGCTTGCCGCCCTGCGAGCCGAACGTCACCAGCCGGTCGCCCTTCTTGACCTGGGCCTGTCCGTTGAGCAGCTTGAGGTTCATCGGCTTGCTGCCGCGGCCGGAAGTGATCCCTATTTCCATCGACCCCGCCAGGCGCGAGCCGACCGAGAAGCCGGGGTCGGTGGCGAGCAGCACGGTCGAGGTCATCGGGCCGACCTGGGTCACCCGCCCGACCAGACCGTCGCCGTTGATCACGGTCATGTCGGGCTTGATGCCGTCGCCGGCGCCCGCGTCGATGGTGACCGTCCAGGAGAAGCCCTGGGCGGGGCCGATGGCGACCACGCGCGCGGGCTTGATCCGATACTGGCCGGCCGCCGATACCTTGAGCAGTTTGTCGAGTTCGGCCGCGCGATTGCGGTCGAACTCGATGTTGTCCACCTGTTGCCGGAGTTTGGCGTTCTCGTCCTGCAGGCGCTTCTTCTCGCCCTCGTGGGAACCCGCGTCCTTGACCGCGTTCACGGCCCGGCCGACGGGATCCACGGCGGCGGACACGCCGCGTTCGGCGGGACCGAACACGGCCGAGGCCCAGTCGCGCACGTTCGCGATGGGCGAGTTCCGGCCACCGCGGATGTCCACGGTGATGAGGGCGAAAGAGATCGCCAGCAGCAGCACGAGGACCAGCCGACCATGCCGGGAGTCCCTCACGATGCGCGCCCGCCCCTTTCGTACATTGCGGCGCTGGTGGGCAGTTGTGGTGTGGCCGCGCCGGATCGGGCACGGAGGGCGGCGCGTACGGCCGACCGCCTCCGTCGGCTCGGTCAGCGGCGCGGTTGGGCGTCCAGTACCTGCTGAAGCTTCTCGTACTCCTCGACGCACTTGCCCGCGCCCAGAGCCACCGAGTCCAGCGGGTTGTCGGCGATGTGGATCGGCATGCCGGTCTCGGTCCGCAGCCGCTCGTCGAGGCCGCGCAGCAGGGCGCCGCCACCGGTGAGCACGATGCCGCGATCCATCACGTCGCCGGCGAGTTCGGGCGGACACTGGTCCAGGGTGCTCTTGACCGCGTCCACGATGGTGTTGACCGGTTCCTCGATGGCCTTGCGGACCTCGGAGGTGGAGATCACGATCGTCTTCGGCAGCCCGCTGACCAGGTCGCGGCCGCGGATCTCGCTGTGCTCGTCCTCGCCGAGGTCGAAGGCCGAGCCGATCGACATCTTGATTTCCTCGGCACTGCGCTCGCCCAACAGCAGCGAGTATTCCTTCTTGACGTAGGCGATGATCGCGTTGTCCAACTCGTCGCCGGCCACCCGGATCGACTGCGCGGTGACGATCCCGCCGAGCGAGATCACCGCCACCTCGGTGGTGCCGCCGCCGATGTCGACGACCATGTTGCCGGTCGCCTCGTGCACCGGCAGGCCGGCGCCGATCGCGGCGGCCATGGGTTCCTCGATGATGTGCACGCTGCGCGCGCCGGCCTGGCTGGACGCCTCGACCACCGCGCGGCGCTCGACGCCGGTGATGCCGGAGGGCACGCAGATCACCACGCGCGGACGGGCCAGGTAGCGGCGACGGTGCACCTTGAGGATGAAGTAGCGCAACATCCGCTCGGTGATCTCGAAGTCGGCGATCACGCCGTCCTTGAGCGGTCGGATCGCCACGATGTTGCCGGGCGTGCGCCCGATCATCTTCTTCGCCTCGGCGCCGACCGCCAGGATGCCCCCGGTCGTGGTGTTCTTGGCGACCACCGACGGCTCGTTCAATACGATGCCGCGGCCTCTGACGTACACCAGCGTGTTGGCCGTACCGAGGTCGACCGCCATGTCACGACCGATGAACGACAAGTTGTTCGCCATAAAAAGAACCTAGGGCCTTCCCGAGCTCGTAGCCATGAGGACATGAGCCGGCCGGGGGACGTCGCGTCCGGGACGCCGAACCGGCCGACCACAATCGTAGGCACGGTGTAACGGCGGTAGAACCACGATGTTCCGGGGGCACGGCTGCACCCTCCATCCACCATGACGTGATCACCGGGTGAGGGGTTGCGTGCCACGCGCGGCGAATGGAGGGATTTCCCTCTAACAGCGCACGCACGGCGCCCGATCGGCACCTCCCGCGATCGCGCGCGGACGCACCCGGCGTGGTCGTGAAAAAATTCGACGCCCGGTGCGGCCCGCGCGCGTCGCGCGGCTCCGGGGATCGTGCCGGCACGGGGTCCGGCCCGACGCGCGGGTCGCGATCGCGGGATCCGCCCGGGGCGTCGCGGCCGAACCGTCAGGCGTGCTCGGGGAAGAAGTTCTTGATCTCGCGCTCGGCCGACTCCACCGAGTCGGAGCCGTGCACGATGTTCTCCCGGGTGATGGTGGCGAAGTCGCCGCGAATCGTGCCCGGCAGGGCCTTGATCGGGTCGGTGACGCCCGCGAGCGTGCGGAACGACTCGATCACGCGCTCGCCCTCGACGATCATCGCCACCGACGGCGCCGAGGTCATGAACTCCACGAGCGGGGCGTAGAACGGCTTGCCCTCGTGCTCGGCGTAGTGCCGCTCGATCGTCTCGCGGTCCATCACGCGCAGATCGAGCGCGGTCAGGGTGAAGCCCTTGCGCTCGATGCGGCCGATGACCTCGCCGACGAGACCGCGCCGGACTCCGTCCGGCTTGACCAGGACGAGCGTGCGCTCGGACATGGGGCTCCTTGCTTGATCGGAGAGGGGGGCTGGGTACGGGTGTTGCGCCGTACGGGTATCGCACCGTACGGATGATGCGACGTACGGATGATGCGACGTACGGGTGGCGCGACCCTGCGAATGGGTCAACGCCCAGAGCCTATCCGGGGTAACGCCCGGACCATTCGGCCGTATCCCGGATCACTCGGCCGTGGCCGCGCGGGCCGCCTTGGCGGCGTCGATGATCCGCCCGACCCGGATGCAGCCGTACCAGATGAGGCCGAACACCACGCCGATCAGGAACATCATCGGGACCACGAAACCGGTCAGGAACAGGCCGGCCTGGAGCACCCAGCCCGCGGTGATCGCCCACGGCTCCCCCAGCTTGGCGCACAACCACACGCACACCAGCGCCGAGGGCCCCGCGACCGCCCACAACACCCCGGTGGAGATGTCGGTGAGTTGCATGGCGACCAACGCGGCCAGGCAGATCACCAGGGCCTGGCCGATCAGGTGGGTCGAACACAGCGCGCGCATCCTCAGGCGTTCCTTCCGTCGGTCCGGCCGGTTCCGCCCTCGCGTGCGCCGCCCTTGAGCAACACCCGCGCCTCGCCGACGGTGACCACCGAGCCGGTGATCAGGACGCCGGCGCCGCCGAGGTCGCCCTCCTCCTCGGCCAGGGTGACCGCGGCATCGATCGCCTCGGGCAGCGCGGGCTGTACGTCCACCCGGTCGGCGCCGAAGACCTCGACGGCGAGCGCGGCGAGTTCGTCGACGGGCATCGCGCGCGGCTGCGAGTTCTGCGTGACCACGACCTCGGCGAGCACCGGCTCCAGGGCCTCCAGGACGCCCCTGACGTCCTTGTCGGCCATGACCGCGACCACCCCGACCAGGTGCCGGAAGTCGAACGAGTCGGTCATCGCGCGGGCCGTGGCCAGGGCGCCGGCGGGGTTGTGCGCGGCGTCGATCAGCACGGTGGGGCTGCGTCGGACCACTTCCAGCCGACCCGGCGAGGTGACCGACGCGAACGCCTCGCGGACCAGGTCGGCGTCCAGCGCGCCGGCGCCGGTGAGCCCGGGTCGATCCGCCGTGCCGACGCCCAGGAACGCCTCCACGGCGGCCAGCGCCACCGCGGCGTTCTCCGCCTGGTGCATGCCGTGCAGCGGCAGGAAGACGTCCTCGTACTCCCCGGCGAGACCGCGCAGGGTGAGCAACTGGCCGCCGACCGCGAGGTCGCGCCGGACCACGCCGAACTCCATGCCCTCGCGGGCCACCGTCGCGTCCACCTCGACCGCGCGCCGCAGCAGCGACTCGGCGGCGTCGACGGGCTGGCGGGCCAGCACGACCAGGCTGTCCTTCTTGATGATCCCGGCCTTTTCCACCGCGATCTCGCCGGGCGTGGAGCCGAGCCGGTTGGCGTGGTCGACCGCGATCGGGGTGACCACCGCGACCGTGCCGTCGACCACGTTGGTCGCGTCCCACGTGCCGCCCATGCCGACCTCGACCACCGCGACGTCCACCGGCGCGTCGGCGAACGCCGCGTACGCCATGGCGGTGATCACCTCGAAGAAGGACAACCGGTACGGCTGCGCGGCGTCGACGATGTCGATGTAGGGCTGGATGTCGCGGTAGGTCTCGACGAAGCGTTCCGCGCTGATCGGCTCGCCGTCCAGGCTGATCCGCTCGGTCATCGACTCGACGTGCGGGCTGGTGTAGCGGCCGGTGCGCAGGCGCAGCGCGCCCAGCAGGCTCTCGATCATCCGGGCCGTGCTGGTCTTGCCGTTGGTGCCGGTGATGTGGATGACCGGGTAGGCCCGCTGGGGTTGGCCGAGCACGTCCATCAGCGCGACCACACGTTCGGTGGAGGGGTCGAGCTTGGTCTCGGGCCAGCGCCCGACCAGTTCGGCCTCGACGGCGCGCTGTGCGGCCAGGGCCTCGGCGGGGTCTGTCACAGGTGTCACCGGTTCTGATCGAGTTCTTCGGGAGCTGGTCGAGTGCCGGCCGTGCGCGCGGCCCGGAGGTGCCCGGGCCGCGCGGCCGTACGGGTCAGGCGGAGGGCAGCCGGTCCAACTGGCCCTCGATGCGTGCGATGTCGGCCTCGGCGCCGGCCAGCTTCTCCCGGACCTTGTCCACCACGTCGGGGGCGGCCTTGGCCAGGAAGCCCGCGTTGCCGAGCTTCTTGGTGTTCACGTCGTGGACCTTCCGCGCCTCGGCCAGGTCCTTGGACAGCCGCTTGCGCTCGGCGGCGAAGTCGATCGCGCCGGACAGGTCCAGCTCGATCAACGCGCCCGCGACCGGGAAGGACGTGGTCGCCGAGAAGCCCTCGCCGGCCGGCGTGCAGCGGGCGAGCTGCCGCAGCGCCGCCTCGTGCGCGGCGATCGTGGTGCCCGCGAGCGAGATGTTGGCCGGCACCCGCTGGCCGGGCTTGAGGCCCTGGTCCGAGCGGAATCGGCGGACCTCGGTGACCACCTGCTGGAGGGTGGTGATCTCCGCCTCGGCGGCCGGGTCGGCGAACCCGCCGGCCCGCGGCCATTCGGCGACCACCAGCGACTCGCCGCCGGTGAGCGTGGTCCACAACTCCTCGGTGACGAACGGCACGACCGGGTGCAGCAGCCGCAGCGTCACGTCGAGCACGTGGCCGAGCACGCGCCGGGTGGCCCGGGCCGCGGCCTCGTCGTCGCCGTTGAGCGGGAGTTTGGCCAGCTCGACGTACCAGTCGAAGACCTCGTCCCAGGCGAAGTGGAACAGCGTGTCGGACAACTTCGCGAACTGGTAGTCCTCGTAGTAGGCGTCCACCTCCGCCACCACCGCGTCCAGGCGGGACAGGATCCAGCGATCGGTCGCCGACAGGTGCTCGGCGGCCGGCATCGGGCCCTCGACGGTGGCGCCGTTCATCAGCGCGAACCGGGTGGCGTTCCAGATCTTGTTGCAGAAGTTGCGCGAGCCCTGGACCCAGTCCTCGCCGATCGGCACGTCGGTGCCCGGGTTGGCGCCGCGGGCCAGGGTGAAGCGCAGCGCGTCGGTGCCGTACGCGTCCATCCAGTCGATCGGGTCGACCACGTTGCCGAACGACTTGGACATCTTCTTGCCGAACTGGTCGCGGACCAGGCCGGTGAGCGTGATGGTGTGGAACGGCGCCTGGCCGTCCATCGCGTACAGGCCGAACATCATCATCCGGGCGACCCAGAAGAAGATGATGTCGTGGCCGGTGAGCAGCACGTCGGTCGGATAGAACTTGGCCAGGTCGGCGGTCTGTTCGGGCCAGCCGAGGGTGGAGAAGGGCCACAGGCCGGAGGAGAACCACGTGTCCAGCACGTCGGTGTCCTGCGTCCAGCCCTCGCCGGTGGGCGCCTCGTCGTTCGGGCCCACGCAGACCGTCTCGCCGTTCGGGCCGTACCAGACCGGGATGCGGTGGCCCCACCACAGCTGCCGCGAGATGCACCAGTCGTGCATGTTGTCGACCCAGGCGAAGTAGCGCCCGGCCAGCTCCTGCGGGTGGATGGCCACCCGGCCGTCGCGCACCGCGTCGCCGGCGGCCTTTGCCAGCGGCTCGACCCTGACCCACCACTGCATGGACAGGCGCGGCTCGACGGTGGTCTTGCAGCGCGAGCAGTGCCCCACGGCGTGGGTGTACGGGCGCTTCTCGGCGACGATCCGGCCCTGCTCGCGCAGCGCGGCCACGATCGCGAAGCGCGCCTCGTAGCGGTCCAGGCCCTGGAACGGCCCGTGTGCCGTGACGATCGCGCGCTCGTCCATGATCGTCGGCATCGGCAGGTCGTGCCGGCGGCCGATCTCGAAGTCGTTCGGGTCGTGCGCCGGGGTCACCTTGACCGCGCCGGTGCCGAACTCGGGGTCCACGTGCTCGTCGGCCACGATCGGGATCCGCCGACCGGTGAGCGGCAGTTCGATCTCGGTGCCGATCAGGTGCGTGTAGCGCTCGTCGCTCGGGTGCACCGCGACGGCCGTGTCGCCGAGCATGGTCTCGGCGCGGGTGGTGGCCACCACGATCGAGGCGTCGCCGTCGCCGTAGCGGATCGAGACCAGCTCGCCCTCGTCGTCCTGGTGCTCGACCTCGATGTCGGAGATCGCGGTCAGACAGCGCGGACACCAGTTGATGATGCGCTCGGCGCGGTAGATCAGCTCGTCGTCGTAGAGCCGCTTGAAGATGGTCTGCACGGCCCGGGACAGGCCCTCGTCCATGGTGAAGCGCTCACGCGACCAGTCGACGCCGTCGCCGAGTCGGCGCATCTGGCCGAGGATCCTCCCGCCGTACTCTTCCTTCCACTGCCAGACCCGGTCCACGAACGCCTCGCGGCCCAGATCGTGCCGCGACTTGCCCTCCTTGGCCAGCTCGCGCTCGACCACGTTCTGGGTGGCGATGCCGGCGTGGTCCATGCCGGGCAGCCACAGCGCCTCGAAGCCCTGCATGCGCTTGCGGCGGGTGAGCGCGTCCATCAGCGTGTGCTGGAACGCGTGACCGAGGTGCAACTGCCCGGTCACGTTCGGCGGCGGGATGACGATCGTGTACGGCGGCTTGTCGCTCTTGGCGTCGGCCTCGAACCAACCCGCGGCTACCCAGCGCTCGTACAGCTTCCCCTCTACCTCGGCGGGGGTGTACTGGGAGGGAAGGGCCTGCGGCTGCTCGGCGGCAGCGGCTGCGGGAGTGGTGTTCTCGGTCACCGCCCCAGTCTACGGAAGGCGCGTGGGCACCTTCGACGCGGCGGGGAACGCGCGATGGCGCGGCGGGCGCGGGCCGGTTTCGCGTCGACGGCGTCCCGCGCTTGTCACCGTGCTGTCACCGCGACCCCGCCGATCGGCGGGCACCGCTAGTTTGCGGTACGAGCCGTTCCGGTTTCGCCGATCACGCGTCGGTCGCAGCCTCGGGAGCGGCCCGATATCCGTGAGTTCTCGAATCCGGGGGGATTTTCGTGCGCACTCGCACCACGACACTGCTCACCGCCGTCACCGTCTCGCTGCTCGGGGCGACCGTGCTGACGGGTTGCCAGGCCAAGGACGACAAGGACGACAAGGCCGACCGGAGCGGCCCGGCACAACCCGCGACGGCCCTGCCGGACAACGCCGGGTCGACCGCGGCCGTCACCAAGCCGCCGACCCTGCCGCCCGGCAAGGACGTGTCGAACGCGCCGTCGACGTCGACCCGGCCGTCCACCTCGGGCGGTGTCCTGCGGCTGCGGCCGTCCGCCCAGGCCGGTGGCCTGGCCCGGCTGCTCGACGGGCCGAGCGACGTCCCGGTCGATCCGGGCGAGGTGCGCTCGCCCGCGAACAACGTGCTGGTCGCGGCGTACGGCGCGGCCGGGTCCGGCCCGCGCTCGGTGTTGTTCGTCGGGGTGGACGGGATGACCGGGATCGACGGGAAGCGTCTGGAGCACATGGTCCGCGGCATGGTCGACTACGTGGCCGCCACCGACGGCGGCGTCCCGTCGGGGCTCGCCATGAAGGGCTACGACCCGGGCCCGCTGGGCGGCACCCTGGAGTGTGTGCCCGCCCAGGACGCCCGCCCGGCGGCCATCTGCGGGTGGGCGGACAAGTACACCACGGCCGTGGCGTACTTCGACCGGTTGTCGGCGGACCAGGCCGCGGTGAAGTTCAAGGCGATGCGCGCGGACCTGGAGAAGTAGCGCCCGTCGGCGACGCGCGGGGCCGGCCGGTGTACCGACGACGTTCGGCCCCGCGACCGGCTCCCGCCCGGGTCCGGGCGCCCGGCGGGCCGAAGGGATACCCCGCCCCGCCCGCCGCCGGTTTGGCCCGCGGTGCCCGAGGAGACGGCGCTGCCCGGCGGTCCGCCGGGGCTGCCCCGCTGCCGGCACAACCCCACCACGGCGATGTGCCTGCGGGGCGACGAGCACGACCTGATCGACGTCGGCGCGGGCACCGCCCGCTGAGCCGGGTATCGGGGGCGCCGGCACTCCACCCCGACCCGGCCTCGCTCAGGCGCTCTTGTCGCGCCGCTCGCGCTTGACCACGTCGCGCGGCACCAGCGTGGGGTTGACGTGCTTGAGCACCACCTGGTCGGTGACCACCACGCGGGCCACGTCCTTGCGGGACGGGACCTCGTACATCACCGACTGGAGCACCTCTTCGAGGATCGCGCGCAGGCCGCGGGCACCGGTGCCGCGCATGATCGCCTGGTCGGCGATCGCCTCCAGCGCCTCCATCTCGAAGTCCAACTCGACACCGTCGAGTTCGAACAGCCGGCGGTATTGCTTCACCAGCGCGTTCTTGGGCTCGGTCAGGATCTGGATCAGCGCCTCGCGGTCCAGGTTGTGCACCGAGGTGAGCACCGGGAGCCGGCCGATGAACTCGGGGATCATGCCGAACTTGAGCAGGTCCTCGGGCATCACGTCGGCGAACGAGTCGGCGCTCTCCACATCGCGCTTGGAGCGGATCTGCGCGCCGAAGCCGATGCCCTTGCGCCCGACCCGGCCCTCGATGATCTTCTCCAGGCCGGCGAACGCGCCGCCCACGATGAACAGCACGTTCGTCGTGTCGATCTGGATGAACTCCTGGTGCGGGTGCTTGCGCCCGCCCTGCGGCGGCACACTCGCGGTGGTGCCCTCGATGATCTTCAGCAGCGCCTGCTGGACACCCTCGCCGGACACGTCGCGGGTGATCGAGGGGTTCTCGCTCTTGCGAGCGATCTTGTCCACCTCGTCGATGTAGATGATCCCGGTCTCGGCCTTCTTGACGTCGTAGTCGGCCGCCTGGATCAGCTTGAGGAGGATGTTCTCCACGTCCTCGCCGACGTAGCCCGCCTCGGTGAGCGCGGTGGCGTCGGCGATGGCGAACGGCACGTTGAGCATCCGGGCCAGGGTCTGCGCCAGGAGCGTCTTGCCGCAGCCGGTCGGCCCGAGCAGCAGGATGTTCGACTTGGCCAGCTCCACGCCGTCGTCGCGCGAGGCCTTGCCCGCCTCGCCGGCCTGGACCCGCTTGTAGTGGTTGTACACCGCTACCGAGAGCGCCTTCTTGGCGACTTCCTGCCCGACCACGTAGCCGTCGAGGAATTCGTAGATCTCCCGCGGCTTGGGAAGCTCCTCGAACTTCAACTCGGAGGACTCGGAGAGCTCCTCCTCGATGATCTCGTTGCACAGGTCGATGCACTCGTCGCAGATGTAGACACCCGGACCGGCAATGAGCTTCTTCACCTGCTTCTGGCTCTTTCCACAGAACGAGCACTTGAGCAGGTCGCCACCGTCACCGATGCGTGCCACGAGGTGCATCTCCTTCGCCTGGGCCCCGGATGTGTACCGGACCTGGTGCCTGGTCTTTCGACGGTACCCCGCCGGAATCTCCGCTCCCCCGGTTTCCCCCGGTTTTGACCATCAACCGGTCACCGTTGTCCGGTCGGCGGCAAGCCGCCGACCGGGCGGGGACAACTAGCCGACGACCTTCCGAGGTGCGGTGATCTCGTCGATGAGGCCGTATGCGAGCGCCTCTTCGGCCGTCAGGATCTTGTCGCGCTCGATGTCGTCGCGAATCTGCTCGATCGGCTTGGTCGTGTGCTTGGCGAGCATCGTCTCCAGCATGGTGCGCATGCGCTGGATCTCACGAGCCTGGATCTCCAGGTCGCTGACTTGCGCGCGCCCGGTTTCACTGTACGGCTGGTGGATGAGGATGCGGGAGTTCGGCAGCGCCATTCGCTTGCCCGGAGTTCCCGCGGCGAGCAGAACGGCCGCAGCGGAGGCCGCCTGGCCCATGCACACCGTCTGGATGTCGGGGCGCACGAACTGCATCGTGTCGTAGATCGCGGTGAGCGCCGTGAAGGACCCGCCGGGCGAGTTGATGTACATCGAGATGTCCCGATCGGGGTCCATCGACTCGAGCGTCAGGAGCTGCGCCATCACGTCGTTGGCCGACGCGTCGTCGACCTGGACGCCGAGGAAGATGATCCGCTCTTCGAACAGCTTGGTGTACGGGTCCTGCTCGCGGTAGCCCTGCGACGTGCGCTCGATGAAGCGCGGCAGGACGTAGCGGCTCTCGGCGCCGCGCGAGGCCAGGGGTGCCAGGCCCTCGGGCCGGTGGAACAGATTGTCGTTCATGAAATCTCAGCCCTCCGGGACTGCGGACTCGACTCGGTTGCCGGGCGACCGGTGACCGCCGTCAGCGCTTGTCGGCTGTGCGGTCGGTCGGTACGGACGCCGGGATCAGCTGGTGCTGCCGGTGTTGGGAACCTCGGCCGCACTGCGAACCACGTGGTCCACCAGGCCGTATTCCTTGGCCTCTTCGGCGGAGAACCAGCGGTCGCGGTCCGAGTCGTGCTCGATCTTCTCGGGGGTCTGCCCGGAATGGTGTGCGATCAGGTGAGTCATCTTGCGCTTGGTGCGCAGCAGCTGCTCGGCCTGGATCTTGATGTCGGACGCCGAGCCGCCGAGGCCGGCGGACGGCTGGTGCATCAGGATCTCGGAGTTGGCCAGCGCGATGCGCTTGCCGGGGGCTCCGGCGGTCAACAGGAACTGGCCCATGGAGGCGGCCAGGCCCATCGCGACGGTCGCGACATCGTTGCTGATCCACTGCATCGTGTCGTAGATCGCCATACCGGCGGTGATGGAGCCACCGGGCGAGTTGACGTAGAGCCAGATGTCCTTTTCCGGGTCCTCCGCGTTCAGCAGCAGAAGCTGGGCGGAGATCGCGTTGGCGATCTGGTCCTCGACGACCGAGCCGAGGAAGATGATCCGCTCGCGCAGCAACCGGTTGTAGACCTGGTCGTCGAGCCCCATCCCACCCGGCTGAGATGCACGCGAAGTGGGCACCGCGAGCCCCGGAGTCACGATCTGCGGATTCGTCACGTATCCACCTGCTCGTTTCCGACGGCAATCCCGAGCCGTCACGAAGTCGACCTTGGGAGGCACCTGCTTTTGTGGCGGGTGACCCCCTTCGTACAGCGACCCTAACGCGCGGATCGTCGCAGGCCATCCCAGACTCAGGACTGTTCGCCCAGAGCGCAGCAGGGCGATATCCGGCCGGTGACGGGGTAGTCGCGCGCGGATCGCACCCGGGTCGACCACGGGCCCCGGATGCCTCCACGAAGGCGTGTGCGCGCTTCCGCGGGCCTTCGGAGCATGCCGACGGGCCCGGCCCCCGCCGAAGCGGGGACCGGGCCCGGGTGTCGCGTGCCGCGCCGGTCGTGGCCGGTGCGGGAGGGTGGATCAGGCCTCGGCCTTGTCCGTCGCGGTCTCGTCCGTGCCGGCCTCGTCCGTCGCCGCGGCCTCTTCGGTCTCGGCGTGGTCGTGGCCCTCGTGGTCGTCCGCGTGCAGGTCGACACCGAGGCCGACCTCGTTGCCCGAGGCGTCCTTGGCCTTGGCGCTCTTGGCGATGACCTCCAGGGCCTTGCCGCGGGCGACCTCGCCGACCAGGACCGGCACGTAGCCGGACTGCATGACCTGCTGGGCGAACTGGTCGGGGCTCATGCCGGACTGCTGCGCCCGCTGGATGAGGTGCTGGGTCAGCTCTTCCTGGTTGACGGAGAGCTGCTCCTTCTTGACGACCTCGTCGAGCACGAACTGGGCGCGCATGCCCTTGCGCACGCTGTCCTGGAGCTCTTCCTCGTACTCCTCGGCGGTCTGGCCCTGGATCTCCAGCCACTTGGCCAGGTCCATGCCCATCATGCCGAGCTGCTGCTCCAGCTGACCGCGGCGCTGCTCGATCTCCTCGGTGACGATGCTCTCCGGCAGCGGCACCTCGATCTGTTCCAGCAGGGCTTCGAGGACCTTGTCCCGGCCCTCGTTCTGCTGGTCGTGCAGCTTCTGGTGGCCCAGCTTCTCGCGCAGGTCCGCCTTCAGCTCGTCCAGCGTGTCGAACTCGCTGGCCAGCTGCGCGAAGTCGTCGTCGAGCTCGGGGAGCTCCTTGGCCTTGACGGTGGTCACCACGACCGAGACCTCGGCGGTCCGCCCGGCGGCGCTGCCGCCCTGGAGCTCGGTCTCGAAGGTCTTGGTCTCGCCGGCCGACGCGCCGATGACGGCGGCGTCGAGGCCGTCCAGCATCGTGTCGCCACCGATCTGGTACGACATCGCCTTCGCGACGCCGTCCTCGAGGACCTCGCCGTCGACCTTGGCCTCGATGTCGATGACGACGGTGTCGCCCTCGGCCGCGGCCCGCTCGACGGTGTTCAGCGCACCGAAGCGGTCGCGCAGCTCCTCGATCTTCTCGGCGACGTCCTCGTCGGTGACGGTGATGTCATCGACCTCGACCTCGATGCCGGAGTAGTCCGGCAGCTCGATCTCGGGACGGGTGTCGACCTCTGCGGTGAACTTCAGATCGGCGCCGCCGGCCAGCTCGGTCACGTCGGTGACCTCGGTGACCTCGGGCTGGCCCAGCACGCGCAGCTCGTTCTCCTCGACGGCCTTGCCGTACGACGAGGACAGGATGTCGTCGAACGCCTCGACGAAGACGGCCTCGCGACCGAAGCGCTGGTCGATGATGCGCGCCGGGATCTTGCCCTTGCGGAAGCCCGGGACCGTCACCTGCTTGCCGATCTTCTTGTACGCCGCGTCGAGGCTGGGCTTCAGCTCCTCCGAGGGAACCTCGACGGTGAGCCGAACCCGGGTCGGGTTCAACGTCTCGACGGCGCTCTTCACGGTAAGGGTCTCCTTGCTGCGGGCTGTTCTTCCGGGCCTGTGCATCTTGCCTGACGGCACACTGAAGGTTCAGAACCGGTGGTACCGATCCATCCTGCAGCGAATTCTCGATGTGGTGGTCGGGGCGGGGAGACTCGAACTCCCGATCTCCTGCTCCCAAAGCAGGCGCGCTAGCCACTACGCTACGCCCCGTGGCGCCCGATGAAGTCTAGAGGACGACACGCTAGAGTCTGCACTGGCCGCGCACCAATCCGCTAACCTAGGCGCCACGTGCACGCCACACCAGCTGCGGGTGTAGCTCAATGGTAGAGCCCTAGCCTTCCAAGCTAGTGGTGCGAGTTCGATCCTCGTCACCCGCTCCAGAGGTAAAGGCCCAGGTCGGAGGTTGTTTCTCCGGACTGGGCCTTTGTCGTGCCCCGGCTGCGGCCCACGGGGGCTTCGGCCCCGGCCCGGTGGACCTCGGTCCCGACTTTTTCGGGTTGTCGCCGGGTTCCTCGGGGCGGATTCTCGGATCTCTTACGGGGTCGACCGGCCGATGGGCTCGATGTGAAAAGTCGCCAATCTCACTTTTTGTCCCGGTTGGCGGGTTTGCTTCGGTGGGCTACGCGATGTTGATCGCGGTGATGCCGAGCAGGACCAGGATCGTGGCCACGAGGCGGTGGCGGCCGTAGGTCTCGTGGAAGACGACCGTGCCGATCACGGCGCCGATCACCACCGAGGTTTCCCGCAGGGCGGCGATCGTGGCCAGGGCGCCTCGGGTCTGGGCCCAGATGACCAGGGTGTACGCGGCGATCGACATGGCGCCGCCGAGCAGACCCCACACGCGCTGCGGGTTGCGCTCGCGGGTGGGGTCGCGGCGCAGGCGCAGCCGCAGGACCACGATGGTCGGGGCCGATTCGAGGACGAAGAGCCAGGCCGCGTACGACATCGCCGAGCCGGAGGAGCGGGCGCCGACGCCGTCCAGGACGGTGTACAGCGCGATCGCGCAGCCGGTGGCGAACGCGGCCGCGACGGCGGCGGCCTCGGCCCGGCGCGGTATTCCGCCGGCCAGGGCGAGCACGAGCATCCCGATCGAGATCACCACCACGCCGACGGTCTGCGTCACGGTGAGGTATTCGTGCAGCAGGGTCACCCCGATCAGCGCGGTGACCCACGGGGAGGTGCCCCGGGCGATCGGGTACACCTGACCGAAGTCGCCGAGCCGATAGGTCTCGAGCAGCAGCAGGTTGTACACCATGTGCAGGGCGGCCGAGCCCAGCAGCCAGGGCCGGGCGCCGGCCGCCGGGACGCCGACGAACGGCAGGCAGACCAGCCCGATGCCCAGGCTCGCCACCTGGATCATGACCATGGTCGCGAGTCGGTCCTTGAGGCCGTGCGCGAGCGCGTTCCAGGCGGCGTGCAGCCCGGCCGAGCCGAGTACGGCGGCGGTGACCGCCGGGGTCACGCGCGAACCGCGAGCCGGCGGTCGACCCCGGATGGCCCGGCCGGCGCTCGAGGCCGAAGGCGAGCACCGCCCGGGAGGGGGAACTCGCAGCCGGACGCGGGTAGCTGATGGCACGTCATTCGCATCATCCAAGCACGGCGGGCGCGATAATGGCCGTGCATATGACCCATCACTCCTCCGCCCTCGCCTCGCTGCGCGGCCTCGCGCTCGGCGACGCCCTGGGCGCCCAGTTCTTCGTCCCCGACAACCTCCCCCACCTGGCCGGCCGGCGCCTTCCGCACGGCGAGTGGCCGTGGACCGACGACACCGAGATGGCCTGCGTCCTGCACGCCGAACTCGCCCTGCGCGGGCGGGTCGATCAGGACGCGTTGGCCCGGGCGTTCGCGGCGCGGCACGACTTCGATCGGGGCTACGGGCCCTCGACGAACCGGATGTTGCGCCTGGTGCGCCAGGGTGGCGACTGGCGGGCGTTGGCCGCCGAACCGTTCGACGGGCAGGGCTCGTGGGGCAACGGGGCCGCGATGCGGGTGGCGCCGCTGGGCGCGTGGTTGGCGGCCGACCTCGACGCGGTGGTGGAGCAGGCGGCGCATTCGGCCGAGGTGACACACACCCACCCCGAGGGCATCGCGGGCGCGGTGGCGGTGGCCGTGGCGGCGGCGGGCGCGGTCACCCTGGAGCAGCCGGAGCCGGCCGACTTCATCGCCTTCGTCCGGGACCGTACCCCCGCCGGCTTGGTTCGTGAACGCCTGGGCGCCGCAATGGAGTTGGTGGGACGGACGGACTCCCGGGCGGTGGGTCGCACGCTCGGCAACGGTCGCCTGGTGAGCGCCCCCGACACCGTGCCGTTCGCGATCTGGTCGGCGGCCCGGCATCTCGACGACTACGCGGCGGCGTTCTGGTCGACCGCGAGCGCGGGCGGGGACGTGGACACGACGTGCGCGATCGTCGGGGGAATCGTCGGCGTTCGGGCCGAGTTGCCGGCCGGGTGGGTCGGGCGTGTGGAGGCGCTGCCGACGTGGTGGCGCGAGGTGATCGAGGCCGATCGGCTCAAATAGTTGGCAAAGACGAGAGCGCTGCACCATGATGAGCGCGCTCTCCTCATCCGGGCCCGGACTCCCCTGCCACGCGGGGTGGTTCGCGTCGCGTCGGACGAGAGCCCGCGGCCCGTTCGCCGTCGCACGCACGTCTCGTGGGGGGACGTCGATCGGCGCACGGTCGCTGCCACCGCTTTCCTGACGGCCAATCACATCCCGCCGGTCCACATCGCCTCGTCCGCTCCCTCGTGACGACGCGGTACGGCCCGGCCACGGCCGACATTCCCCGGAGGATTCCGTCTTCATGCGCAAGTCCCTGTTTCGGTCGAGTTCGCTGGTGATCATCGGTTCGGTGGTGTTCGCGGCGACCGCGTGCGGCTCCGACGACGACAGGAAGACCGAGGGGAAGCCCGCCGCGAGCAGCGCGACCACCACGAGCCCGGTCACCGCGCCCTCGCCGGCCGCGGGGGCACCGAGCGCGGGGGCACCGAGCGCGCCGGTCGCCTCGGGTGCCCCGGCCGGAACCCCGCTGACCGCCGCACAGTTGGAGAAGGCGGTCCTCACGGCGACCGAGCTGCCGCAGGGCACCTACCTCACCCGGGAGCCGAAGGGGGCCGGCGAGCGGGTGACGGCGGCGGCGCCCGACTGCCAACCGGTCACCGACCTGCTGCTGCCGCGACAGGGCGCCGTGAAGCCGGTCGCCGCGGCCCAGGCCGCGGTGACGATCGGCGCCCCGATGCCGTCGACGGTGATCACGACGGAGTTGTTCTCGTTCGCGGCCACCGACGCGGAGACGATCGTGGGCAAGGCACGTGGCGCGCTCGCGAAGTGCGGTTCGCTCACCACGAAGGACGCCGAGGGCGAGACCTCGACGGTCAGGCACGCCGAGGCCGCCCACCCGAAACTGGGCGACGAGACGCTCGCGATCCACAGCACGCCGGAGGACGGCGGCAGTGGCGGGCAGGTCGTGGTCCGCGTGGGCGGCACATTGGTCGTCGTCAGGATCGTCGAGTTCACCGGCACCACTCCCAAGCTGCCGGATACCGCGACGGTGACCAGGCAGGTCGAGAAGGTCGTGGCGGCGGCCAAGGGCTGATCCGGGGCGGTGGGTCGGTCTCGGATCGGCCCACCGGCCTCGCTGTCGTACCGGAGCGAATCCGGGGAGTGTGTGGGCTTTTTGACGGTTGGTCAGGCACCGATGCGGGTGGCGCCGGACGGTTGGCAAAGGCGTGGGCGTCCGCGATGATGAGGCCCCTCGCGTCGCCGACTCGACGACGCGCCGGTCCGCGCCGGGGTGGGGTGGGGGCGCCACGCCGCCTCGTGGCATGCGGCCGGCGGTGGCGGTTTTCGGTCGTCGGGATCGTCCCGGCCCGCGGCGGGTCGGGCCCGTTGCTTCGGAGGAAGGCGCGTATGCGCAGGATCGGGATCCGGGTGGGTACGGCGGCGGTTGCCGGGGCCCTGCTTCTGGCCGCCACCGCGTGTGGTCGGGACGAGGAGGCACTGGCGCGCGAGTACGAGGCCGGTCGGGCGACCGCGCCGGCCGCGAGCGGGGCCGGCGTACCGTCGACGCCTGCCGGTACGGCACCTGCCACGGGTCCGGCCGCCAAGGCCGCGCCGAGCGTGGCTTCGCCGGCCGCGACGACCGCGCCGGGGGAGCCGCCGCCGGCGCTGCCGCCCATCGAGGAGTCGTCCACGCCGACCGGGGCCGGGACCGGATCCGATCCGACCGCGCAATCCCGGCTCGACACCGCGCTGTTGACCGCCGCCGAGATGCCCGCGGGCGCCTACGACGGCTCGAGCGGCGACCCCGAGAGCCGGGAGCGGGCCCAACAGCCCTCCTGCCAGGCGGTGATCGACCTGCTGCGTCCCGGGCAGGCGGCCGCCGCCCCGATCGCGTCCGCCCAGGCGTCGGTGACCAGGGGCGCTCCGAACCCGAGCGGGTTCACCGTCGTCGAGTTGTTCGCCTTCACCGACACCGGCGCCCGGGACCTGTTCGCGCAGGGTCGCCAGGCGCTGCGCGGTTGCCCGTCGATCACCTCGATCGACGCCGACGGCGCGACCGAGACCGACACGTACGCCGAGATCCCGCACGCCGCGCTCGGCGACGAATCGCTCGCGGTCGGGATGAGCCCCGGTGCGGGCGGCGCGCTCGGCATGATCGTGGTGCGCGTCGGCCCGACGATCGTCGTGGTGAGCAACGCCGACCCGGCCGCGTCCGCCCCCGCCCTGCCGGCCGACGACCTGGTGGCCCGCCAGATCGCCAAGCTGAGGACCGCCGGCGGCTGACGGGTCCTTCGCCCACCGTCGGGACACGGCGCGAACAGCCCCGACGGGCGGGCGATTCAGCCCGACTCGCGCACCCGCATCGCCATGCGCCACTGCGTCAGCTCGCCCGCCACCGCGCCCTCGCCCGCCGCGACGATGGCCGCCGCCACCGCGCGCATCGGGATGACCTCCTCGAAGGCGACCGAGGTCAGCCGCGGCCGGACCATCTCACACAGCGTCAGGTCGTCGGTGCCGACCACCGCGAGCCGCCCCGGCACCTCGAGGCCGGCGTCGGCCAGCGCGCCCAGGAGCAGCGCCGCGTACTCGTCGTTGTAGCCGTACACCCCGTCGGGGCAGTCCCCGGCGCGCCACTCCCCCACGACCCGCGCCGCCTCGGCCGCGTTCTCCGCCATCTCCACCACACGGACCGTGCCGCCGGCCGCCTCGGCGCGGGCCCGAAAGCCCGCCAGCCGTTCCCGGCCGATCTCGACCAGCCCCGGCTCGCGCGGCACCACCACGGCGAAGTCGCGTCGCCCGCCCGCGATCAGGTGTTCCGCGGCGCACGCGCCGGCCGCCGCGTGGTCGATCCTCAGGGTGAGCGCGACCGGCACCGCGCTGTGCCCCAGGGCCACCACCGCGGTTCCGCGCGCGGTGAGGTATTCCACGCCCTCGGCAGACATACGCTCCGGCAACACCAGGACCACGGTGGGGTTCAGCGCGCCCCACGCCTTGGCCGCCTCGATGCCGTGCGCGGCGGGATTGCCGTGGATCACCAGGGTGTGGCCGAGCCCGTGCAGTTCGCGGGCCAGGCCGTCGAGGAACCGCTGGATGAGTTGGCCGAACGGCACCACGTAGGTGGGCACGATCACCAGGTCGGTGCGCCCGCGCCGGAGCGAACGCGCGTCCGAACGCGGCTCGTAGCCCAGCTCGGCGGCCACCTCGCGCACCCGCCGTCGGGTCTCCTCGGGGATGCGCGCGTCCTGCACGTCGTTCATCGCGTACGACACGGTGGCGCGCGAAACGCCTGCGGCACGGGCCACATCGGCCCCGGTCGGGGGGCGTCTCGGTGTGCTCATGGGGCGATTGTGGCCCAGCCGCGGGGCGAACCCGGCATCCGGACCGCCCGATCGCCCCCGTGTCGGGACGCCCGCCGGGGCGTACCGTAGCGGCGCGCCGATACGTCGGAAAGGCCCGGCCCCCACGGGACCGGGCCTTTCCGGACGATCAGCCGCGGGTCACCCGATGAAGGTGATCCGGTCCGCCGCCGGCGGCGCGAGCGGCGCGCTCGCCGACGAGTGGGCGGCGAAGTAGGCCAGCAGCGCGTCCAGGTCGGATCCGCCGACCAGCTTGTTCGTACCGGTCTTGAAGGCGGCGAAGCCGTCGCCGCCACCGGCCAGGAACTCGTTCGCACCGACCTTGTAGGTCGCGGCCGGGTCGATCGGCACACCGTTCAGCTTGACGCTGCCCGGCACGATCTTGTCGGCACCCGTCCTGGACCGGTCGGTCGTGTAGGTCAGGCCCTTCGAGATCTGCAGCACCTTCGGGTTGGCCGCGTTGGCGCCGGAGTACTGCTGCGCCAGGATGTCGAGCACCGCCTGACCCTTGAGGTCCAGGGTCTGCATCATGTTGGTGAACGGCTGCACCGTGAACGCCTCGGCGTAGGTGACCACGCCGTCGCCCTCGGCTCCGGCGGCCGCGTATTGCAGGTCGGATCGGATGCCGCCCGGGTTCATGAAGGCGATCTGCGCGCCGCCCTTGTCGGCCGGCGCGGTCGCCTCCAGTTGCGCGTCGGCGATCACGTCGCCCAGCGGGGTTTCGGGCGTGGTGGCGCCGCGGCCGCGGATGTCGGCGCCGATGTAGCCGATCGGGCGGTTCGCCACCGGCGCGGCGAGCTTTTGCCAGTCGGCGAGCAGTCGCGTCAGGTCCGGGGCCTTCGGGGTGTCCCGGCGCACGACCGTGTTCTGTGCCTTGACCGAGGTGCGCACGATGTCGCGGGTGCGCTTGTCGTAGGTCAGGTCGATCTTGGTGTACATCTTCCCGTAGGACGACGCGCTGGTGACCATGCGCGGCTTGCCCGCCGGATCCGGGATGTTGCACGCGTACGCCTGGTGGGTGTGGCCGGTGACGACGAGGTCGATCGCCGGGTCCAGGTTCTTGGCGATGTCCACGATCGGGCCGGACAGGCCCAGGTTGCCGCCCGCGTTGCAGTCGTAGTTGTACGCGTTGCTCGTCGGCAGGCCGCCCTCGTGCAGCAGCACCACGATCGACTCGACGCCGAACAGCCGCAGCCACGGCACCACCGCGTTGGCGGTCTTGACCTCGTCCTTGAAGGTCAGGCCCTTGACGCCCTCGGCGGTGACGATGTCGGGCGTGCCCTCCAGGGTCATGCCGATGAAGCCGACGCGCGCCCCGCCCACGTTCTTGATGCTCACCGGCGCCAGGATCGGCAGCCCGGTGCGCTCGTCGAGCACGTTCGCGGCGAGGTACTGGAAGTCGGCGCCCTCGAAGGTGCGGCCGGGCGTGTAGCAGCCCTCCTTGGGGTGGCAGCCGCCGTACTGCATGCGCTGCAGTTCCTTCTTGCCCTCGTCGAACTCGTGGTTGCCCACGGAGGTGACGTCGAGGCCGACCTTGTTCAGCGCCTCGATCGTCGGTTCGTCGTGGAAGAGCCCGGAGAGCAGCGGGCTCGCGCCGATCATGTCGCCGGCCGCGATGGTCAGCGAGTTGGGGTTCTTCGCCCGCTCCGCGCGCAGTTGGGTGGCCAGGTGCTCGATGCCGCCGGCCGGGATCGAGACGGGTTTGCCGTCGGGACCGATCTCGGTGACGTTTCCGGCGGAACCCTGCGGTTCCTCCAGGTTGCCGTGCAGGTCGTTGAGCGCGAGGAATTCGAGGTCCGTCGTGCCGGAGGGTCGGCCGAGGTCGGCGTCCGTGCCGGCCGTCGCGGTGCCGCCCATGGTGAGCAGGCTCGCGGCGACCAGGCCGGTGAGAGCGAGGCGACCGCGGCGTCGTCCAATCCCGAACATGGGATCCCTTCGCAGGGCGCGCCGGATGGTGACGCGCGTAGAAGTGGGGCCTGAAGGTGTCTCGAAGCCAGAGAGTAGGGGCAGTTCCCCGGCCCACACGAGACCTCACGCGAAACCGTTTCGTGAAACCGCTGTGAACTTCGCGAGCGTCCCAGGCAGGGGGGCATGATCAACGGCCGTTTCCCGGCCCCGGGCGCGGGGCAGCCGTACGGCGTGGCACCTATAAGGGAGGGATGTCCGCGATGCGCGTGGAATTCGCGACCGAACCGGGTCATCCGGGCGAGCCGAACGAGGATTTCGTCGTCGCGGGACCGACGACGCTGGTGCTGCTCGACGGTGTGACGTCGAGTTCGGACAACGGCTGCAAACACGGCGTTCCCTGGTTCGTCACGCGGTTGGGCACCGCGTTGTTCACCCACAGCGGCGGGCGCCCGGACCGCTCTCTCGCCGAGTGCCTGCACGACGCGATCGAGGACACCTCGGCGCTGCACGTGGACGGGTGCGACCTGGCCCGGCCCGACGCGCCGGCCGCGACCGTCGTGGTGGTGCGGGTGGTCGAGGACCGGCTGGAATACCTGGTGCTGTCCGATTCGACGCTGCTGATCGAGCGGGACGACGACCTCACCGTGGTCACCGACGATCGACTGGGCGTGGTCGGCGCCGCGGCACGGCGTCGGCGCGACGATCATCCGTCGGGCAGCCCCGGCTACTTGACGGCACATCAGGAGTACGCCGACACGGTGCGGGCCACGCGCAACGTGCCCGGCGGTCACTGGGTCGCGGCGGCCGATCCGGCGGCCGCCGGCGAGGCGCTGACGGGCGGCCTGGCGCTCGGCGAGGTGCACGCGTTCGCCGCGCTCACCGATGGGGCCAGTCGGCTGGTGGACCGGTTCGGGATCGGCGACTGGGACGGACTGATGACCACGCTGCGCCACTTCGGCCCGGCGGAACTGCTGGCGCGGGTACGGGCCGCGGAGGCCTCCGACGCGGACGGCGCGCGCTGGCCGCGCGGCAAGGTCTGCGACGACGCGACCGCGGTCTGGGCACTGATCTGACCCCGCCGATCCGGACCCGTCCCGCGAAGCGCCTCGTGCGACACCCGCGCCCCGCCTCGTCCGCGAACCCCGGTCGATGTCGACCCGGGGTTCGGGAACGAGGCGGACCTGCGGGCTATTTGGGTAGGACGCTCTCGATCGCGGCGATCAGGTTCGGGTCGTGCGGGTCGGTCTTGGGACGGAACCGGCCCACGATGGCGCCGTCGGCGGAGAGCAGGAACTTCTCGAAGTTCCACTGCACGTCACCCGCGCCGCCCTCGGCGTCGGAGGCCGCGGTGAGCACGTCGTAGAGCGGGTGCCGGTCGGCGCCGTTGACGTCGATCTTCTCGGTGAGCGGGAAGGTCACCCCGTAGGTGGTCGAGCAGAACTCCCGGATCTCCTCCGCGCTGCCCGGCTCCTGGCCCATGAACTGGTTGCACGGCACGCCCACCACGGTGAAGCCGCGCGGGCCCAGTTCCTGCTGCAACTCCTCCAGGCCGGTGTACTGCGGGGTCAGGCCGCACTTGGACGCGACATTGACGACGAGTGCCACCTTCCCCTCGGTCACCTCGCCCAGGGTCGTGCTCTCCCCCGCCAGCGTGGCGATGGGGGTATCGAGGATGCCCATGATCGTTGTCCCTCCTGCGTGGTGCCGCCGCAGCCACCCGATCCGAGGACGTGGAGCGCTCCGCGACGGCGCGAGTAAGACGTGACGACTCGACGCTATCGAGCGCTGCCCGAAGCCGCCCGACCCGGTCGGGCGGAATCGTCGCGCCGGGAGGCGTATACCCGGGCCAGCCCCGCGCGCCAGTCGACCGCGCACGGCCCGGTGATCGCCGCCCGCTTCGTGGTGTCCTGGATCTGCCCGCGCAGCGTGCCGGGCTGCTCGCGCACCACCACCTCGGCGGGCAGGCCGCTCAGCTCGGCCGTGTACGCCGCCCACTCCTGCACGCTCACCGGCTCGTCGCCACCCCAGTTGACCACCGTCGCGGGGGTGGACGCCGCGTCCAGGAGCGCCGCCGCCTGGCTGTTGATGTCGTCCTGGTGGATCGGGCTGTACATGCACGGGTCCCAGCGGGTCGTGATCGGCCGGCCGGCCAGCACCGCGTCCATGTGCATCGTCGGCAGTCCGCCGCCGGGGCCGTAGGAGGCGTTCATCCGGGCGATCACCACGGGCAGGTCGAAGGCGCGGGCGCAGTAGCGGGCGACCGCCTCCTCGGCGGTCTTGGACACCGAGTAGGTCGGCGCGTGCGTGACGTTGGCGTCGCCGAGCGGGTCGCCCTCGTGGAAGACGTGCATCGGATCCGGATGGGGCTTGAGTACCGACGCGGTGGACATCACCAGCGCGGCCTTGGCCCGACGACAGTGCTGAAGCAACAATCCCGTGCCCTCCGCGTTGACCCGCAGCGCCTCGTCGTAGTCGAGTCCGGGTCCCTGGAAGGTGGCCAGGTGCAGGACGTGGGTGAAGTCCTCGGGCAGGTCGTCGAACGCCCCCGAACCCAGGTCGACGGCGCGCGTGGTCACCCCGAGGGCGTCCACCCGCGCCCGGTCCTCGGCGTTCGAGAAGCGGGCGATGCCCCACACCTCGTTGTCCCGGGCCAGGTATTCGGTCAGCGGATAGGCGATCTGGCCCGCGGGACCGGTGATCAGGATCTTCTCGCCCGACAACATGCGGCTCCTCGGAGGACTCGGGGGACACGATCCGCGCACGATCGGGTGAGTGATCGCCCGCGCGAGGTACGTCGAGGTTCGACGGTACATCTGACGTACCGTCATATCCGAGACGGAGCGGGGAGACCAGGGCCGCCGCACGTGTCCCCGGACACCCCGCCGGAGCCTGCCGCACGGGGGTGGCGGGGTGGCGGAGGTGTCGACGATGGGTCTGCGGATGCGCCGGTGGGCCCGGGCTCGCCGGCGCGTCCGGGCTCAGACCTCGATCTCCTCCTCGACACGCTTGAGGGTGTGTCGGGCCAGCGCGAGGTTGGCGCGGTCCTTCACCAGCACGAGGTACAGGAACAACCCCTTCCCGGCCCGACCCGACAGCGGTCGGATCAGGTGGTATTGCTTGCCGAGCGTGATCAGGATGTCCTCGATCTGGTCGCCGAGGTGCAACATCTCCATCGTGCGCAGCTTCGCGCGCATCACGTCGGTATTCCCGGCGGCGGCCACATTGAGATCGAGTTCCTTGCTGCCGCCGAGAATTCCCAGCGCCATTCCGCTGGTGTAGTCGACCAGGGCCACTCCCACGGCACCCTCGATCGTCATTGCTTCCTTGAGGGCCGTTTCCATATTGGCCATGATTGCCTCCGGGGCGATCGGCGGTGCGGCTTTCCGGTGGACTCCGACGGGCTCGTCGTCGGACCCGGCCGGTCCCGGGTCCGGATCGCTCGGGAGCGGCCCGCCGACCGCGGTCGCCTCGATCGGTGCGATCGGTGCGACCTCGGTCGGCGCGGGGGGATCGGCCTCGACTGCTTCGATGACATCCACCTCGATCGATGGGGCCCGCCCGGGACCGGATCCGGTCGGCGGGTCGGCTGATCTGCGCCGGGACGGTCTGGATCGGCGTGGGGGTGGTGCCATCTCCGCCCAACTCCTCGCGATCGGGCTCCTGGACGCGGGCGCTCGCGCGGGCGTGCCCCGGCGGCCCGCCTCGGTCCTGGCCCGCGACCCCACCGTGTCGCCCCGGCCGGACCCGGGCGCCCCCGCGGGTGACCGTACGCCGATATTCGCGACCTCCGTGGAATGCACTCCCCCGACGCTCACCTCACGCGCCCCTTCCCCCTGAATACGTCCGCGCGTACTTTTCCCGTCGCCTTCGAGCGGGTCCGGGAATTCGAGTTCGACTGCTTCGGACTCGACCTCCCGGACTCGCTGAACGGCAGCGTAGGAGCGGCCCGAAGGCGGTCGTGGGCAATATTCGATTAATTTCCGGAAACCCGATCCACACGACGTTCGCCCGCTAGAATCCCGGGCCGCGTGCCCCGGGCCCGCGCACCGGCTCACCGGCCCCGTACCCCCGCGCGATCCGACGCCCGCGCGAGGCTGTCCCCGGATGTGACTCGCGGGTAGCGTCGGCGGCACCCGTGCGCGCCCCGAGTCCGAGGAGATGGACATGTCCGCCACCGATGCGCCCCGCCCCCAGGACGGCCCGCCGAGCACCGAGCGGTCGGCGCCGCCGCGACCGGTCTCGCCCACCGACCTGAGCTTCGCGCTGCCGCCCACGTTCGAAACCGTCGAGCAGGAGCGCCGGCACCGCAAGGAGCGACTGACCGCGGCACTGCGGCTGTTCGGCCGGTTCGGCTTCGAGGAGGGGGTGGCCGGGCACATCACCGCGCGCGACCCCGAGTTCGCCGACCACTTCTGGGTCAACCCGTTCGGGATGTCGTTCAAGCACATCACCGTGGACGACCTGATCCTGGTCAACCACGAGGGGCAGGTCGTCGAGGGCCGATTCCACGTCAACCAGGCCGCGTTCGCGATCCACTCGCAGATCCACGCGGCCCGCCCGGACGTGGTCGCCGCGGCGCACAGCCACTCCACGCACGGACGCGCGTTGTCCGCGCTCGGAATCCGGCTGGAGCCGATCACCCAGGACGTGTGTCCGTTCTACGAGGACCACGAACTCTTCGACGACTACGCGGGCGTGGTGCTCGACGCCGAGGAGGGACGGCGGATCGCCAAGACGCTCGGCTCGCACAAGGCGCTGATCCTGCGCAACCACGGTCTGCTCACCGTCGGACAGTCGGTGGACGCGGCGGCGTGGTGGTTCATCACCATGGAGCGCTCCTGCCAGGTCCAGCTGTTGGCCCAGGCGGCCGGCGAACTGCGGCCGATCTCGCCGGAGAACGCGCGGCTGACCCGGGAGCAGCTCGGCAACGACACGGTGGCGTGGATCAACTACAAGCCGCTGTACGACGTGATCAGCCGCTCCGAGCCGGACCTGTTCGGGGTGGACGGCCCGATGACGAATTGATCGTTTTCGGTCGATCTCGCCGATCGATGATCATTTCGCCGCCGCCCGGTCGGGCCCGTTGTCCGCCGACCGGGCGCAATCTCCGCGAGATCGGCCGTGCCGGGAGTCAACCCGCCCGGTTGCGGAAAGTACAACGACATGTACGAACGGAGCCTTCCGCAGCGGTTCGCGCGCTCGGCCCATCCCGTCGGGCCACGCGCCCGGGTGTGGCTGCCGGCGATCGAACATCGAGTCGGCCCGTCGGTGCTGTACCGGCGGATCGGCCAGTTCGTGGTGGACGTGATCGCCTCCGCGCTGCTGCCCGGTGCGGCGATGTTCCTGTTCGTGCTGCTGCCCACCCACCCCGACGGTTCGATCCGCAGCGGTCCGCTCACCGCGACGATCACCGCCGGCGTGCTCGTGGTCGCGGTGGCGATCCTGTTCTGGTACTGGGTGCTGCGGCCCGCCGAGCACGACGGGCGCACCTGGGGCATGCAGGTGTTCGGGATCCGCGTGGTCGACGTGTCCGGCGGTCGGGCCGGGCGGCGCCAACTGGCGATCCGTTGGGTGCTGTTGTGCGTCGACGCGTTCGCGCTCGGTGTGATCGGGTTGGTCGCGGTGCTCACCAGCGAGCGGGGCCAGCGGATCGGCGACCGGGTCGCCGGCACCCTGGTGGTCCGTGGGCGCGGCCCCGGACTGCACTGAGGCCCCGCTTCCCTCGCGGGCAAGGGCGCCCGGCCCCACGATCGCGAGCGTGCCCCGCCCCGCGCTCCCGCCCCGACGGGCCGTCGCGCGCCGTCCCGGAATGCGGCTATTGCTCCGCCGCTCCGCCCGCCTTGTGGTCTTGCGCACGGTTTGCAGATGCCATCTTGTCGCCATGTCCACTCGACCACTAGTGTCGGCTCGCCGTGGTGCTCGGGAAGCCGGTTCGATGCCGGCGCGGCCCTCGCCACTGTGATCGGGAAGTTCTCCTCCACCCCCGCGGAAACGTTGATTCGTCGCCTCGGGAAGCCACTGGGACCGCTGTCGCGGACCCGGGAAGGCGGAGACGTGAACGCACGACCCGTCAGCCAGGAGACCGGCCACGGCGATCGTCCGTCCACGAGGTGTTGGAGAGGGACCCTTCCTCATGCATATCGCCGAGGGCTACCTGCCCTGGGAACACGCCGCCGCCTGGGGCGTCGCGTCGACCCCGTTCGTCGTCCACGGTGCCCGCGCGCTCACCCGCGAGGTGCGCGACCGGCCCGAGAACACCCTGCTGCTCGGCGCGTCCGGCGCCTTCTCGTTCGTGCTGTCCGCGCTGAAGATCCCATCCGTCACCGGTAGTTGCTCGCATCCCACCGGCACCGGCCTGGGCGCCATCCTGTTCCGGCCGCCGATCATGGCGGTGCTCGGCACGATCACCCTGCTCTTCCAGGCGCTGTTGCTCGCCCACGGCGGGTTGACCACGCTCGGCGCCAACGTGTTCTCGATGGCGATCGTCGGTCCCTGGGCCGGCTACGGCGCATACCGGCTCGCCCGCTCGCTCCTGGACCGGCGCGGCGGCACCGTGCCGCTGGACGTCGCGGTGTTCGCCGGCGCGTTCGTCGCGGACCTGAGCACCTACTGCGTCACCAGCGTGCAGCTCGCCCTCGCCTTCCCCGACCCGGACAGCGGATTCCCGGGTGCGCTGGCCAAGTTCGGCGGCATCTTCTCGCTCACCCAGATCCCGCTGGCGATCAGCGAGGGCCTGCTGACCGTCCTGGTGGTGCGCCTGCTGCGCCAGTCGAGTCGCGGTGACCTGGTCCGCCTCGGCGTGCTGACCGACGTGCGGCCCGTGCGCGAGGAGGAGAAGAGCAAGTGAAGCGCTCGACGAAGATCAACCTGCTGATCGTGCTGGCCGTGGTGCTGCTCGCGGCACTGCCCGTGGTGTTCGGCATGGGCGACGACAAGGACGAGCCGTTCACGGGCTCCGACACCCGGGCCGAGACCGCGATCACCGAGAACGACCCTGACTACAAGCCGTGGTTCAGCCCGCTGTACGAGCCGCCGTCCGGCGAGATCGAGTCCGGCCTGTTCGCGCTCCAGGCCGCGCTCGGCGCGGGTGTGGTCGGGTACATGTTCGGGGTCAAGCGCACCCGCCGAAAGCTCGCGCCCGAGGCGAGCGACACCCTCGACGAGTCAGGCCCGGGCCCCGATCCGGCCGCCGCGCAGGACCCGGTATCGGTCCCGGGTCGCTGACCCGTGTTGCCGATCGACGCGGCGGCGCATGCCAGTGTCTGGCGCCGCCGTCATCCGGCCGACAAGGCCGTGCTCTCCTTCGGGCTGCTCGGGTGCGCGGTGGCGCTGCCGCCGTGGCCCGGCGCGGTGCTGGTCGCGGTCACCGTGCTGACCATCGCGCTCGGCTTCGCCGAGGTGCCCGCCCGACGACTGTGGCGGGCGGCCCGCGCGCCGCTGGGATTCGCGGTGACCGGCGCACTGACCCTGCTCGTGTCGATCCGCTCGGACGGCGTCGGCTGGGCGCCGGACGGGCCGCGCCACGCGGGCGAGTTGGTGGCCCGCTCCGGTGCGGCCGGGTTGGCGATGTTGTTGTTCGCGTTCACCACGCCGCTGTCGGACGTCCTGCCCCGGCTGACCCGGGTGGGGGTGCCGGCGGCCGTGGTGGACGTGGCGGCGGTGATGTACCGGATGTTGTTCCTGCTCTACGACACCACCGCCCGGATCAACCAGGCCCAGGCCGGGCGGCTCGGGCATCGCACCCGGCGGGCCCGATGGCGCTCGGTGGCCGGGCTGGGGTCGGCGGTGTTCGTCCACGCCTTCGCGCGGGCCCGGCGGCTGGAGGAGGGGCTGGCCGGGCGCGGCTACGACGGGCGGTTGCGGGTGCTCGTGGACGAGGTGCCCGTCTCGCGCGGCTTCATCGCCCGGTCCGTGCTCCTCGTGGCGGCGGTCGTCGCCGCCACTCTTCTTCTGGGATCGGTGATGCCGTGATTCCGCTGCGGGTACGAGAGGTCGGCTACGCCTACGAGGACGGGCCGCCGGTGCTGAGCGGGTTGTCCCTGGCCGTTCCGGCGGGCCGGGCGCTGGCCCTGCTCGGGCCGAACGGCAGCGGCAAGACCACGCTGCTGCGGCTGTTGACCGGTGGCCTGGTGCCGGGTTCGGGTCGGGTGGAACTGCACGGCACGCCGATTCGGCACGACCGCAAGGGACTCGCCGAACTGCGTCGGGTGGTGCAGCTGGTCGTGCAGGATCCCGACGACCAGCTGTTCTCCGCGTCGGTGGCCCAGGACGTCTCGTTCGGGCCGCTGAACCTCGGGCTCGCGCCGGAGGAGGTGCGCTCGCGGGTGGCCGAGGCGTTGACCGCGCTGGGCATCGCCGACCTGGCCGAGCGGCCGGTGCACCTGCTGTCCTTCGGGCAGCGCAAGCGGGTCGCCATCGCCGGCGCGATCGCCATGCGGCCGCAGGTGCTGGTCCTGGACGAGCCGACGGCGGGCCTGGATCCGGCCGGTCAGGAGGCGCTGCTCGACACGCTCGCCGAGCTGCGTGCGGCCGGGACGACGGTGGTGATGGCCACCCACGACGTGGATCTGGCGCTGCGCTGGGCGGACGACGCGGCCGTGCTCGCCGACGGGCGGTTGCACACCGGGCCGGCCGCGGAGCTGCTCGCGGACACCACGCTGCTGGCCGCCGCGAGCCTGCGGCCGACCTGGGCGCACGCGGTGGCCGCGGTACTGATCGCGCACGGGGTGGCCCCGCCCGGCACGCTGCCCCGGACCCCGGCCGAACTGAGCGCCCTGGCACCGCCCGCGCGGCCGCTTACGCGCTGACCGCGGCCGGGCTCAGCGTCGGCGCAGCAGCACCACCGCGCGGTCGTCGCCCACGTTGCGCCCGGCCGCCGCCACGATCCGCCGCGCCGCGTCGTGGAAGTCGTCCCGGACCAGCCGCTCCGCCTCGCCCAGGAACCGGTCGATGCCGGTGGCGATGTCCTCGCCGGGCAGTTCCACCATGCCGTCGGTGAACAACAGCAGCGCGTCGCCGTGGTCCAGTCGACCGCGCGCCCCCTCGAACGCGGCGTCGTCGAGCACGCCCAGGAGCGGGCCGACCGCCTCGACCACCCGCCACCGCCCGGTCCCGGCGATCCAGTGCACGCCCGGCGGGTGGCCCGCCGACAACAACTCGTACTCGCCCGACTCCAGGTCGAGCACCACGTGCACCGCCGTCGCGAAGCCCTCGGCCCATTCCTGGCGGAGCAGGTAGTCGTTGGCGGCCGGCAGGAATTTGTGCGGCGGCAGCGAGCCGAGCAGCCCGCCGAACGCGCCGGAGAGCATCAGCGCCCGCGTCCCCGCCGCCAGCCCCTTGCCGGAGACGTCGACGAGCACCACTTCGAGCACCCGGCCACCGGTCGAACTGCGGGCGGCGACCAGGAAGTCGCCGGAGAACGACTGCCCGCCGGCCGGCCGCAACACCACCTCGGTGTGCCACTGCGGCGGCAACACCGGCATCTCGCCCTGTGCCCGCAACCGGTCGCGCAGGTCGAACAACATCGACTCGCCGCGCGTCCACTGCACGCCCAACCGGGTCCGCATCCGGGCCATCAGCAACACGATGCCGGCGACCGCCGCGACCACCAGGACGGAGCCGGCGGTGACCTCGTCGGGGTCGTGCACCCGGTCCTCCGCGACCAGCACCCCGGCGGTCGCCGCGTAGAGCAGCAGCAGGCTGGGCATGCGCAGCACCAGGCCGCCGACCAGGATCGGCAGCACCGGTGCGGTCGCCGGGAACCAGTCGCCGTTCAGATCGGAGAGCAGCCCGCACGCGGTGACCGCGACCAGCAGAACCGCCAGCGCGAAGCGGTCGGAGGGGAACACCCGATGCCGCAACCAGGCCACGATCCGCCGGCCCCGGCGAGCCAGCGCCGCCCGCCTGCCCGTCCGGCTTGCCCGGTTCGTCCTGCTCGTCGGCGCGGCCACCCCGCGACACTACCGAACGGGAACCAACCGGAGGTTACGCCGACGGCTGGCAGGTGGGACACCAGAACAGATTCCGCCCGACCAACTCGGCGGTCCGCACCGGGGTTTCACAGATCAGGCAGGGCGCGTCGGTGCGCCGGTAGACGTACACCTCGCCGCCGTGGTCGTCCTTGCGCGGCTCGCGACCCATCGCCTCGGGGGTGTGCTCGGGCCGCACCGTGTCGATCCGGCCCAGCCGCACGCCCTCGTGCATCAGCAGCACCAGGTCGGCCCACATCGCGTCCCAGGTGGCCCGCGCCAGCCGTTTGCCCGGCAGCTTGGGGTCCACCCCGAAGCGGAACAGCACCTCGGCGCGGTAGACGTTGCCCACACCCGCGAGCACGTCCTGCTCCATCAGCAGCGCGCCGATCGGCTTCGCGCTGCGCTCGATCCGCCGCCAGGCCGCGGCCGGGTCGGCGTCGTCGCGCAGCGGATCGGGACCGAGCCGGGCGTGCACCGCGTCCTTCTCGGCCCGCTCCAGGAGCCGGCACGCGGTCGGTCCGCGCAGATCGGCCCAGCTCGCCCCGGCGGGCACCTTCGCGGCCATCCGCAGCCGGACCTGGCCGACCGGCTCCGGCAGCTTCTCGCCCTCGCCGAAGGAGAACTGTCCGTAAAGGCCCAGGTGCACATGCACGAAGCGCTCGCCGGGGAACTCCAGGAACAGGTGTTTCCCGTGTGCGTCGGTATCCACCAGACGCTCCCCGTCGAGCAGCGCGGCGCTCTCCGCGAAGCGCCCCTGCGGACTGCTCAGCCGCAGCGGCGCGTCGGCGAAGCGCTCCCGGTGCTCGGCGGCGAGACGGTGAATGGTGTGGCCCTCGGGCACGCGGCCTCCAGCGCTGCGACGGATGGGGGGACACGGGCGGTGTGTCGCCCTCCACGCTACCGACCCGCACCGACACGCGGCCGCCCCCGACCGGACGGACCGATCGGGGGCGGCGGGAGGTGCGGGGTACGGGGCGCGGGCTACGGCAGGGCCGGCAGCTCGCCGGTGTTCTCGTACTTGGTCAGCATGGAGATCCGCCGGGTGTGCCGCTCGGCCTCGCTGTACGGGGTGTTCACGAAGACCTCGAGGAACTTGGTCGCGTCGTCGAGGGTGTGCATGCGCGCGCCCATCGAGATCACGTTCGCGTTGTTGTGCTCGCGGGCCAGCGACGCGGTCTCCTCGCTCCACACCAGGGCGCAGCGCACCCCCTTGACCTTGTTCGCCGCGATCGCCTCGCCGTTGCCGGAGCCGCCGAGGACCACGCCCAGGCTGCCCGGGTCGGCCGCGACGCGCTCGCCGGCGCGCAGACAGTACACGGGGTAGTCGTAGGAGTCGGCCTGGACGGCCGGGCCGCAGTCGACGGCCTCGTGGCCGTTGGCGTCGAGCCACGCGATGAGGTGCTGCTTGAGGTCGTAGCCGGCATGGTCGGAGCCGAGGTAAACGCGCATGGGGCGCAGTCTCTCAGGCCCGGTCCCGAACGTCCCCTCAGGGCCGGTATCCACCGGGTGGCGTGTCCGGCGCACCGGTCGGCCGCGGCGGCGCGGTGGGCGGCGGCCCGGCCGGGCGGATGGTGGTCGGCGCGCCGTAGCCGGGGGCGGCGGAGGCGGGCGGGGCGCCGTAGCCGGGGGCGCCGGGGGCGGGCGGGGCGCCGTAGCCGAAGGGTGGGCCGTATCCGCCCGGCGACAGGGGCGAGGCGGGCGGCCCGTACGTCGCCGCCGACCGGTAGGCGGCCACCGCCGCCAGGCCGACCAGCCAGCCGACGAGGACGCCGAAGTAGGCCCCGGACTGTGCGTGGGCCATGGTCCGGTCGAAACCGGGTCCCCTGCGGATGAGCGGGTCGTCGTCGTAGGCGATGGCCACCACGGTCAGCCCGTACACCGCACCGCCGATCACCAGCGAGAACCAGCCGACGACGAACGCGGTGAACCCGCCGGACCGTTCGCCCAGACCACGCGCGCCGAGCGCGAGCAGGGCGGCGACCACCAGAAGCAACAGCGCGAAGCCGACGAATCCGGCGGTGACGTAGCGTGTGGTGAACACCTCGTGGAACTCGTCGCCCAGGTCGTCCCGATCCACGATCCACACCGGATAGCCGATGATGCGCAGCAGCGTGAGGTACCACTTGTTCTCGTCACGGCCCTGCGTCCACACCTCCTTGAAGACCCACTGGTTGCCCAGGCCGGCCACGAGGAGGAAGGCCACGATCGTCCCGCTGACGGTGATGCGTCTGGTTGCCCCGGCTCTCATGAGACGAGGTTAGGCGCCTTCGCACGACCTCCGCCGAAAAATCCGTACCCCGCCTCCCACGAACGGGGGGACGGGGTACGGGTGATCGGGATTCGCGTCCCGTGGGCGTGCCGAGACGTCAGCCGCGCCGGCCGACCAGCTTCCAGGCGCTGGGCAGCAGCGCCATCGCCAGCGCGATCTTGACCGCGTCGCCGAAGAGGTAGTTGCGCATGCCGATCTCGTACGCCTGCGACATCGAGATGCCCAGGTCGTGCGCGAGGTAGGTGAGGCCCGCCGCGTAGATCACCGCGTTGCCGAGGAGCATCGTGCCCGCGGTGCGCAGCGGGCTGCGGTCGGTGCCGCGCTGGGCCAGGAAGCCGGCCGCGGCCGCCGCGAGCACCATGCCGAACACGTAGCCCAGGGTCGGGAATCCGGTCCCGGAGGTACCCTCCGCGAACCAGGGCATCCCGGCCGCGCCCAGGCCCAGGTAGAGCACCATCGCGGCGAGCCCGCGCCAGGCGCCGAGCGCGCTGCCGGCGAGCAGGACGGCGAAGGTCTGGCCGGTCACCGGCACCGGCGAGCCGGGCACCGGGACCGAGATCTGGGCGGCGAGGCCGACGAACGCGGACGCGCCGACGATCAGCGCGGCGTCACGAACGGCCGCGCCGCGAAAGACGCGGGCCGGGACGAGGTCGGCCAGAACGGGGCGGCGCGCATCGAGAAGGGCAGTGCTCACAGCGGACTCCACACTCTTGTGTTGCGGGACTCTGTGAACTTAACCAATCGGACATCGAGTGGTCACAGTGGTGCCCGACAACGTACGGATCCGCACTTTGTCGAACACCACCGAACAACCCACCGCTACCGCAACGCCTCGGAGCGAAGGCGCCTCAGAACTGCAGCGCCTTGACCTCCAGGTACTCCTCCAGGCCGTGGCGCCCCAGTTCGCGCCCGTTGCCCGACTGCTTGTATCCGCCGAACGGCGCGATCGGGTTGAACGCGCCGCCGTTGATCTCCACCTGCCCGGTACGCAGCCGGCGCGCGAACGCCACCGCCGCCTCCCGGGTCGGCGCCCACACCGCGCCGGACAGGCCGTACGGGGTGTCGTTGGCGATCCGCTCGGCCTCCTCCTCGGTGTCGTAGGCCATGATCGACAACACCGGCCCGAAGATCTCCTCGCGCGCGATGGTCATCTCGGGGGTCACGTCGGTGAACACGGTGGGCCGCACGTGGTAGCCGACCTCGACCCCCTCGGGCAGCTCCGCGCCGCCCGTGGCCAGCGTCGCCCCCTCGGCCAGCCCCTTGGCGATGTAGCCGCGCACCCGCTCGAACTGGGTCGCGTTGACCAGCGGGCCGAGCCGCTGTGCCGACGCCTCGGCGGCGGCGGTGGCCAGCTCGACCGCGCGCGGCAGGTCGTCGCGGTGCACCAGCATCCGGGTCAGCGCGCTGCACGTCTGACCGCTGTTGCGGTACGCGCCGTCGACGCCCGCCCGGACCGCCTTGTCCAGGTCGGCGCCCGGCAGGATCACATTGGCGGACTTGCCGCCGAGTTCGAGCGCGACCCGCTTGACCGTCGCCGACGCCAGCTCCGACACCCGGGTGCCGGCCCGGGTCGAGCCGGTGAACGAGACCATGTCCACGTCCGGGTGGGACGCGATCGCCTCGCCCACCACCGGACCGGTGCCGGAGACCAGGTTCACCACACCCGGCGGGAAACCCGCGTCGTGCAGGATCTCGAAGAACAGGTGCGCGGCCTGCGGCGCCACCTCGCTGGCCTTGACCACCACGGTGCAGCCCGCGATCAGCGCCGGGGCGAGTTTGTTGGTGATCTGGTGCAGCGGGTAGTTCCACGGGGTGATCGCGCCGACCACGCCGACCGGTTCGCGCACCACCAGCGAGGTCCCGGCGTGCTCCTCCCAGGGGAACTCCTCGGCGAGCGCGATGTAGCTCGCGAGCACCGTCAGCGGCAGGCCGACCTGCACCCGCGAGGCCAGCCACGCCGGCGCGCCCATGTCCGCGGTGATCACCTCGGCCATCGCGTCCGTGCGCTCCGCGAGCAGGTCCCGGGCCTTGGTCAGCAGCGCGGCCCGCTCGGCCGGGGCGGTCGCGGCCCAGCCGGGGAAGGCCCGCCTGGCCGCGGCCACGGCCAGGTCCACGTCGGCGGGTGTGCACTGCGGCACCGTCGCCACGACCTGTTCGGTGTTGGGGTCGACGACGTCGATGGTCTCGGTGGACGAGGGCGCCGTCCACGCGCCGTCGATGTAGATCGTGTCGTAAGCCTTGCTCATGCCGCCGGACTCCTCGCCGTTCGCCGCTGGTGACCTCCCCCGAGCGTACGGCGACACGGATACGATCCCCAGCGCCGAACCGAGTGCCCCGCGACCGGCCCGAGCGGGCCCGCGCCGCCGGCCGCGCCGGTCAGCCCGTCGGACCGTTCGAGGTCCACACCAGTTCGCCGCTGTGTCCGGTGACCGGGAACTCCCGGGCCAGGCCCACCTCGTGCAGGTGGGCGAGCGGGGTGAACGACATCCCGTACTCGTCCTTGTCCTTGTCGAAACCCCAGTCCTTGTACACCTCGACCCGGTACACCAGCCGCACGTCGGGCAACACCGGCGAGCCGGGGAGCGCGGTCGTCCCGGGCAACACCTCGATCCGGCCGGTGATCCGGTACTGCAGACCGCGCATCGCCAGCCACCAGTCGGTGTCGTCCGAGCGGCGGATGAGCACCCCGTGCCAGTGCGTGGTGGTCTCGAAGACGCTCTCCGTGCCCTCGCTGTCGTGCCACCGGATCGCCGCGAGCGCCCACCACTCCTCGAAGTGGGTGAGCGCCGCGCGGCGGAACGGCTTGGCCCGCAGCGGCTGGGCCGGGTCGATCACGAACGGCGCGCCGCGGCCGACCAGGTAGTGCCGCAGCGAGGCGGCGCCGGTCCGCAGCCCCACCAATCGCCACAACGGGACCAGCGCGCGCAGCCCCACGGCCAGCGCGCGGTCGCGCCACCGGGGCATGCGCGACGCGTAGGGGGCGTTGCCGTTGGGTGTGCGCGGATCCGGCCGCCCCGTTCGGGAGGTGTGGATCACACTGCTCTGGCGTTCCGGAGCCGTCATTTATCCAGATTAATTAGCTTTGTTTTACTTTGTAGTCGAAGGCGAGCCGGAATCGACAGGTTTCATCCGGTCAGTCGAAACCGCCGGCGGCCGGTGCGAACCGCCGATCCCGGCCCGGCAGGACCGTCAGTCGAAGATCGGCCCCTGGTCCCGGGTGCGCTTGATCTCGAAGAAGCCGGGGGTGCCCGCGACCAGCACCACACCGTCCCACAGCCGGCCCGCGTCCTCGCCCTTGGGCGCCGGGGTCACCACCGGGCCGAAGAAGGACACGCCGTTGACGCTGATCACCGGGGTACCGACGTCCATGCCCACCCGGTCCATGCCGTCGTGGTGCGACTTGATCAGCGCCTCGTCGTACTCGGTCGAGTCGGCCGCGTCGGCGAGGTCGGTGGGCAGCCCGGCCTCGGTCAGCGCCGCCTCGATCATCTCGCGCGAGAACTCCTCGCCGCCCGGGTGCCGACGGGTGCCCAGCGCCGTGTACAGCGGCAGCAGCACCTCGTTGCCGAACCGCTGCTCGGCGGCGATGCACACCCGCACCGGGCCCCAGCCGCGCTCCAGCATCTCCTTGTACGCCTCGGGTATGTCGTCCCGACCGCTGTTGAGCACCGACAGGCTCATCACGTGCCACTGCACGTCCACGGGGCGGATCTTCTCCACCTCGAGCATCCAGCGCGAGGTCATCCACGCCCACGGACACAGCGGGTCGAACCAGAAGTGCGCGACGTCGCGGGCGGAGCCGTTGTCCTTGGTGGTCACTGCGGTGTTCCTCTCGGTCCTGATCTTCGGTCGAGCAAAGTCTGTGGTCGAGCAAAGTCCTGCCTGACACCGCCTGTGCCGCCTGGTTCGCGACGCGGTACGCCCGGCCGACGCCGAAGCGCGGTTCGGGCACACCGGCGTCCGCACGGCCGGCGTCGACTGTGCAACCGGCGACCGCGGTCCGCCATTCCCGGACAACCGGGCCGACAGGCGCCCCCGCGCCGTGAAAGGATCGCCGGGACCGCAGCCAACCAGGGAGTGATCCAGTGCCCGGCAGGAACCTGACCCGCGAGGAGGCCCGCGAGCGGGCCCGGATCCTGAGCGTCGAGGACTACGACGTCAGGCTCGACGTCAGCACCGACAGCACGGAGACGTTCCACTCCGAGACGGTGCTCCGTTTCGGATGCCGAGAGGCGGGTGCGGCCACGTTCGTGGATCTGCTCGCCCCGGAAGTACACGAGGTCGTGCTCAACGGCCGGGTACTCGATCCCGCCGAGGTCTTCGACGGCACCCGCGTGCGGCTGACCGACCTCGTCGAAGGCGCCAACGAACTGCGCGTACTCGCCTCCTGCGCCTACAGCCGCACCGGCGAGGGTCTGCACCGCTTCGTCGACCCCGTCGACGATCGGGTCTACCTCTACACCCAGTACGAACCGGCCGACTCGCGCCGGGTGTTCGCCAACTTCGAGCAGCCCGACCTCAAGGCCTCGTTCCGGTTCTCGATCACCGCGCCGGCCGACTGGCGGGTGGTGTCGAACTCGACCACCCCGGAGCCGGAGCCGGTCCGCGAGGGGGTGGCCCGCTGGGACTTCGCCCCGACGCCGCGGATCTCCACCTACCTGACCGCGATAGTCGCCGGTCCCTACCACGCGGTCTTCGACACCTACACGAGCGACGCGGGCCTGGTCGTCCCGCTCGGCGGCTTCTGCCGCGCGTCGCTGGCCGAGTCGTTCGACCACGAGGAGATCTTCGCGGTCACCAAGCAGGGCCTGGACCTGTTCCACGACCGGTTCGACTTCCCCTACCCGTTCGGGAAGTACGACCAGCTCTTCGTGCCCGAGTACAACCTCGGCGCGATGGAGAACCCGGGCGCGGTCACCTTCACCGAGGAATACGTCTTCCGCTCCAAGGTCACCGACTCCGCGTACGAGGGCCGCGCCAACGTGCTCCTGCACGAGATGGCGCACATGTGGTTCGGCGACCTGGTCACCCCGCGCTGGTGGGACGACCTGTGGCTGAAGGAGTCCTTCGCGGACTTCATGGGCTCCTACTCGCAGGGCGCGGCAACCCGCTGGACCGACGCCTGGACCAGCTTCGCCGCCCGCCGCAAGGACTGGGCGTATCGCCAGGACCAGTTGCCCACCACCCACCCGATCGTGGCGGTGATCAACGACCTGGAGGACGCCAAGCTCAACTTCGACGGGATCACCTACGCCAAGGGCGCCTCGGTGCTCAAGCAGCTGGTCGCCTACGTCGGCGAGGACGAGTTCTTCGCGGGCGCCCGGTCCTACTTCCGCACCCACGCCTGGGGCAACACCACCCTCGCCGACTTCCTCACCGCCCTGGAGGAGACCTCCGGCCGGGACCTGAAGTCGTGGTCGGCGGACTGGCTGGAGACCTCCGGCGTCAATACGCTGCGGCCGGCGATCGAGACCGACGCCGCCGGGGTGATCACCTCCTTCGCCGTGCTCCAGGAGGCCGCGCCGGGCTTCCCGACGCTGCGCCCGCACCGGATCGCGATCGGCCTGTACGACGGCGCCGAGCGCGTCGCCCGGGTCGAGGTGGACGTGGTCGGCGAGCGCACCGAGGTACCGGCACTGGTCGGCCGCGTCCGAACCCCGCTGATCCTGCTCAACGACGACGACCTCACCTACGCGAAGGTGCGCTTCGACGCCGAGTCGTGGCGGGCCCTGCTCGACTCGCTCGGCGCGATCGAGTCCTCGCTGGCCCGGGCCCTGTGCTGGGGCGCGGCCTGGGACATGACCCGCGACGGCGAGCTGTCCGCCCGCGACTACCTGGACCTGGTGCTGCGGCACGCGGGTCGGGAGAGCGACGTGGGCGTGGTGCAGAAGCTGCACACCCAGGTCAAGACCGGCCTGGACCACTACACCGACCCGGCGCTTCGGGCCGAGGCGCTGCACCGGCTCGCGAGCGGCGCCGCCGACGAGCTGCGGGCCGCGCCGGCCGGCGGCGACCACCAGCTGGCCTGGGCCCGCTGCCTGGCCGCGGCCTCCGCGACGCCCGACGAACTCGCCTTCCTGCGCGAGCTGTTGTCCGGCGCACAGGAGATCCCCGGGCTGGCCATGGACACCGAGCTGCGCTGGGCGATGTTGCGCGCGCTGTGCGCGGGCGGCGCCGCCGACGAGCCCGAGATCGCCGCCGAACTCGAGCGCGACGGCACCGCCGCGGGCCGGCGGCACGCGATCGAGTGCCGCGCGGCACGGCCCACCGCCGAGGCCAAGGCCGAGGCGTGGCACCTGGCGGTGGAGACCGACGAGTTGCCCAACGCCACCCTCGGCGCGGTGATCGCCGGCTTCGCCACCGCCGGCCAGGAGGAGCTGACCGAGCCGTACGTCGACCGCTACTTCGCCGCCCTGGCGCCGGTCTGGCGGGACCGCTCGATCGAGATCGCGCGACGCATCGTGGTCGGCCTGTACCCGTCGGGTCGAATCGACCCCGACACGTTGCGCCGCACCGACGACTGGCTGGCCGCCGCCGAACCGGTACCGGCTCTGCGCCGCCTGGTCCTGGAATGCCGCGACGACGTGGCCCGCGCCCTCCGAGCGCGCGGGCGCGACCGGCGCGACTGAAGTCCCTCCCGGGCCCCGCCGCCGACCGCGGCGGGGCCCGATCCGTCGGCCGCCCATCCCGGCGGCGCCCATCCCACAAGGAGCGCAGCGTGCCCGGTACCAACCTGACGCGTGACGAGGCCCGCGAGCGGGCCCGGATCCTCACCGTCGACTCGTACGACATCACCCTCGACCTGACCGACACGGGGGCGACGTTCCCGTCCACGACCGTGGTGCGGTTCGGGTGTACCGAGCCCGGCGCGGCGACCTTCGTCGATCTGATCGCCCCCGAGGTGCACGAGATCACCCTCAACGGCAGGGCGCTCGACGTCGACGCGGTGTTCGCGGACAGCCGGATCGCGCTCGCCGACCTGGCCGAAAGCAACGAGCTGCGCGTGGTGGCGTCCTGCGCCTACATGAACACCGGCGAGGGCCTGCACCGCTTCGTCGACCCGGTCGACGGCAAGACCTACCTCTACACCCAGTTCGAGGTGGCCGACGCCCGCCGGGTGTTCGCCAACTTCGAACAGCCAGACCTCAAGGCCACGTTCGCGTTCACCATCACCGCGCCGAGCGAGTGGCAGGTGGTCTCCTGCTCGCCCACCCCCGAGCCGACGGCGGGCAACGACGGCGCCTCGGTGTGGGCGTTCGAGCCGACCCCGCAGATCTCCACCTACATCACCGCGCTGGTCGCGGGCCACTACCACGCGGTGCACGACACCTACACCGCCGCCGACGGCACCGTGGTGCCGCTCGGCGTGTACTGCCGCTCCTCGCTCGCGCCGCACCTGGACGCGGACGCCATCTTCGACGTCACCAAGCAGGGCTTCGACTACTTCCTGGGCCAGTTCGACTTCCCGTACCCGTTCGGGAAGTACGACCAGCTCTTCGTGCCGGAGTACAACGCGGGCGCGATGGAGAACGCGGGCTGCGTGACGATCCTGGAGGACTACGTCTTCCGCTCCAAGGTCACCGACGCGTCCTACGAGACGCGGGCCGAGACCATCCTGCACGAGCTGGCGCACATGTGGTTCGGCGACCTGGTCACCATGCAGTGGTGGGACGACCTGTGGCTGAACGAGTCGTTCGCGACCTACGCGTCGGTGCGCTGCCAGGCCGAGGTGACCCGCTGGTCGCACGCGTGGGCCACGTTCGGCAACAAGATGAAGACGTGGGCCTACCGGCAGGACCAACTGCCGTCCACCCACCCGATCTTCGCCGACATCCGGGACCTGGAGGACGTCGAGGTCAACTTCGACGGCATCACCTACGCCAAGGGCGCCTCGGTGCTCAAGCAGCTGGTCGCCTACGTCGGCAGCGAGAACTTCTTCGCCGGTGTGCGGACCTACTTCAAGAAGCACGCGTGGGGCAACAGCCGGCTGGCCGACCTGCTCGGCGCGCTGGAGGAGACCTCCGGCCGGGACCTGAAGGCGTGGTCGCGCGAGTGGCTGGAGACCGCGGGCGTGAACACGCTGCGGCCCGAGATCTCACTCGACCCGGACGGCGTGATCACCTCCTTCGCGGTGCTCCAGGAGGCCCCGGAGGCGTGGCCGACGCTGCGCTCGCACCGCATCGCGATCGGCTTCTACGACCGCACCGACGCGGGCCTGGTGCGCACCCACCGCCTGGAGCTGGACATCGCCGGCGCGCGCACCGAGGTCGCGGAACTGGTCGGGCGTGCCCGGCCGGACGTGGTGCTGCTCAACGACGACGACCTGACCTACACCAAGATCCGGCTCGACGAGCGGTCGCTGGCCTGCGTCACCGAGGCGATCGGCGAGTTCGTCGAGCCGCTGCCGCGCGCGTTGTGCTGGGCCGCGGCGTGGGACATGACGCGCGACGCGGAGATGGCGGCGAGCGACTACCTCAAGCTGGTCCTGGCCGGTGCGGGCGGCGAGCGGGACATCAACATCGTCCAGTCGCTCCAGCGCCAGGTCACCAGCGCGTTGGAGCTCTACGTCGACCCGGCGCACCGTGAGCGCTCGCTGGCCGAACTCGCGGTCGCGGCCGAGCGGTTCCTGCGGGCGGCCGAGCCGGGCAGCGACCACCAGCTGGCCTGGACCCGCTGCCTGGCGACGGTGGCCGCACGACCGGACCACCTGGCGATCCTGCGCGGCCTGCTCGACGGTACCGAGACGATCGAGGGCCTGGCGATCGACCCGGACCTGCGCTGGACGCTGCTGCTGCGGCTGTCGGCGACCGGCGGGGCGAGCGAGGCCGACGTACTGGCCGAACTGGAGCGCGACTCCACCGCGGCCGGTCAGCGCTACGCGGAAGCGGCCCGCGCGGCCCGCCCGACCACCGAGGCCAAGGACGCGGCATGGGCGGCGGTGGTCGAATCCGACACCCTCCCCAACGCCACCCAGGCGGCGGTGATCGGCGGCTTCGTCCAGCCCGCCCAACGAGACCTGCTCGCCACTTACACGGAACGCTACTTCGACGCGATCGCAAACGTCTGGGCCACCCGCACCAACGAAATCGCCCAACAAATCGTCATCGGCCTCTACCCGACCCTCCAGGTCACGGAGGACACCCTCAACCGCACAGACGCCTGGCTGGCCTCCGCGGACCACCCGGCCGGCCTCCGCCGCCTGGTCCTCGAAAGCCGAGACGGCGTAGCCCGAAGCCTGCGAGCCCAAGCCCGAGACACCCACTGACAGGAGGCGGGCATCCCGGCGGCCCACCGGCATGGACCGGCCCGCCCCCCGCCCCACCAAACCGAGGCCGGCCCGCCCCACGCCCACCAGCCGGGGCAGGCCGGCCTGCGGCCCACTGTCCTCAAACGCCGGACAGGCTGAAAACCACCCACCCGTCACCAAACAGCCCGGCCGGCACCAGAAGCCAAACAGCCCGGCCGGCATTCGAGGCCGAACAGCCGGGCCGGCGCCTGAGGCCAAACAGCCCGGCCGGCGCCTGAGGCCAAACAGCCCGGCCGGCGCTTGAGGCCAAGCAGCCCGGCCGGCGCTTGAGGCCACCGGACCGGAGGTCGGCCCACCCCGAAAGGGTCAACCCGGTGCGCACCCCACCGCACCGACCCGATACCGTAACCCCCGTGGTGAACAGGAACGCACTTCGCGCCGGGGCCGTGTCGGCCGTAGTCACGCTCATGTCGCTGATCTCGGCGCCCGCCTTCGCGAACATCCGCGACGACGGCGACGAGCCGGGCGCAAGCATGGGCCTCGGCACGACGCTGGCCGTCTTCGTCGGCATCCCGATCCTGGCGTTCGTCGTCATCGCGGGCCTCGTGATGCTTCCGGACATCATCAAAAAGAAGCGCTGACCCTCCGCCGAAGCCGCCGACCGGGCCCACGCCCACTCGGCGGCTTCCGCACGTACGCGGCGACCCACCCCCCGCCCGCCCGCTAGCGCCCCCGCAGCGTCCGCGCCAGCGACACCGCGCGCGGATCCACCGGCAGGTCCTCCAGGCAGACCCGCCGCCCCTGGCCGTCGGCGACCGGCAGCAGCCAGTTCGGATACTCCCGCGAGGTGCCCGGCAGGTTCTGCGGCCGCCGATCGCCCACCCCGTCCGGCAGCCACACCCCCAGCAGCCGGCACGGCGTGGCCGCGAGCAGCCGATGCAGCGCCTCGACCGTCTCCCGCTCGCCCGCACCCGGCCGCAGGTACCCGCGCCGGCGCAACAGTTCGAGCCACTGCTCACGGTCGGCCAGGTCCTCGGCCCGCTCCACCTCCGCGTCCCGCACCAGCAGGTGCAGCCGCTCCCACAGGTCGATGTGCTCCCCCGCGAGCCGGGCCGCGGTGGGCGGCAGATCGTGCGTGGTCACCGTCGCCAGCGAACTCGCCCGCCACTGCTCGGGCGACAGCGGCCGGCCCTTGTCGTCGCGCTCGAACCACAACACCGAGGTGCCCAGGATCCCGCGCTCGGCAAGGTACGTGCGCACCCACGGCTCCACCGTGCCCAGGTCCTCGCCGATCACCACCGCGCCCGCCCGATGCGCCTCCAGGGCCAGGATGCCGACCATCGCCTCGTGGTCGTAGCGCACATAGGCGCCTTCGGCGGGGCTGTTGCCCTTCGGCACCCACCAGAACCGGAACAGCCCGAGCACGTGGTCCACCCGCACCGCGCCCGCGTGCCGAAAGACCGCGCGCAGCAGCTCCCGGTACGGCGCGTAGCCCGCCTCGGCCAACCGCTGCGGATGCCACGGCGGCTGGTTCCAGTCCTGCCCGATCTGGTTCATCGCGTCCGGCGGCGCCCCGCCCGTCGCCCCGAGCGCCAGCACCCCACCACCCCGGGCCGCGCCGAGCACCCACGCGTCCGCCCCGTCGGGGTGCACGCCCACCGCGAGGTCGTGCACGACGCCCACCGGCATGCCCGCCCGGGTCGCGGCCTCCTGCGCGGCGCGCAGCTGATCGGCCAGCACCCACTGGGTCCAGCGGTGGAAGTCGACCGTGCCGGCCAGCCGTTCGCGCGCCGCGGCGACCTCGGCCGAGTCCGGGTCGTGCAGTTCCCCGGGCCACTCGCGCCAGGTCGGGCCGTACTCCTCGACCAGCGCACACCAGGTGGCGAAGTCGGTCAACCACTGGCCCTCACGCGCGATGAACGCCCGGTAGTCGGCGTCGCGCCCCAGACTCCGCGGCACCTTGTGCACCAGCGCGAGCGCGGCCCGCTTGGCCGTGCGGACCGCGTCCCGGTCCAGCCGATCCGCGCCGTCCGACCCGTCCCCCGCCGAGGCCCGCAACTCCTCGGCGACCGCCCGCTCGACGGGGCTCAGATAGGCGAACTCGGGCACCGCCTCGACCCGCACGTACATCGGATCCGGAAAACGACGGCTCACCGGCAGATACGGCGAGGGCTCCACCGGCGGCACCGGCGAGGCCGCGTGCAGCGGATTGACCAGTACGAACCCGGCCCCCTGCGCACGCGCCGACCACGTGGCCAGATCGGCCAGGTCGGCGAGGTCGCCGATGCCCCACGAGCGGCGCGAGGGCAGCGAGTAGAGCTGGACCATGTAGCCCCACGCCCGCTCCGCCGGCACCGGCAGCACGGTCGGGGTGATCGCGATCGCGCACGACGCGTACACCCCATCGCCGTTCGCGCTCGGCACACCGCCCGAGCCCAACGACTCCTCCGGCTCGGGCGAGCAGCGCGCGTGCAGGGTGTGCCAGCCCAGCGGCAGGTCGGCGGGGACGCGGTGGGCCCCGATCGGGTCCCCCAGCGGGCCTGGCCCCGGGCCGGGGCCGACATCGCGCCGGACCCCGCCGTCCTCCAGTTCGATCCACAACTCGACCCGATGTCCCGCCGGCACGTTGACCGTGAAGCCGGCCGCGCGGCCCGCGCGCAGCACGAGCACCGGAGGCAGCAGCCGGGTCCGGCGCGCCTCGTCCTGCGCCGCCAGCGCGGCCCGAGCCGCCTCGGGCGTCGACGCGTCCACCCCCAGTGCGCCGAGCACCGCTATCACCGTCGCGGGAGCGGCGTGCACGGCCTCGCCGCGCCACCCCTCGTACTCCGTGGCCACCCCGAACGCGGAGGCGAGCCGGACCAATTCGGGAGACAACTGCGATACGCGTGGTTCCTCCATGCCCGCGAGCATCGCACCCGAACGGCCCGGCTGTCGGCGTGTTCGCCGCGGACGCGAACGGGTGTGTCGGGACCCGACCGCGGCGCGCGGACACGTCGAAACGCGGCGGGGAACCCGTCGCGGCGCAGCGACCCCGCGAAACGCGGCGCCCCGCCCCAACGCAAACGGCGACGGGCTCCCCTGAGGAAATCCGCCGCCGTCTAGGCGCTCGCGACCTGGTCGAAATGGTCGAAGCCCGCTTCCTGCGCACCGTACGGCGCCAGGTAGGGCTCCCAGCGTGGATCGCGGAACCCGGTACCGAGGATCCGCCACGCCAGGCCGGTGGGTTGGGCCGGCGGGCGCGGCATTCGCCAGCCCAGTTCGGCGATGTAGCGGTCGCTTTTGACGTGATTGCAGCGACGACACGCCGAGACCACGTTGTCCCACGTGTGCCGGCCGCCGCGGCTGCGGGGGACGACGTGGTCGACGCTGGTGGCGGCGCTTCCGCAATAGACACAACGCCCTCCGTCGCGGGCGAACAGCGCGCGGCGGGTGAGCGGTACCTGGCCCCGAAAGGGGATTCGGACGAAACGGGTCAGTCTGATGACACTGGGTACGGGAATCTCGGTGGTGGCGCTGTGCAGGATGGTGCCTGTCTCTTCCAGGCACATTGCCTTGTCGTTCAGCACGAGAATGAGTGCGCGGCGAACGGGCACCACGCACAGGGGCTCGTACGACGCGTTGAGGACCAGCGAATGCGGCACGTATGCCTCCCTGTGACGCCGACAGCGCGTGGCTCGCGCCGGGGACGATCGGCCTCCAGTGTCCATGGCGGGATACCCCACGCGCTACCAGGAATCGACAAGGTCACATAGCGTTCACCTGCACGAGTGGCCGCGCGTGGTGGATCGGTGACCGTCCGCATCGCCCGAACGCGCGACGGGCGCGGGCGTCTAGGGTGCGCCCATGACGCGCTCTGTGCAGCCCGCGGAACACGCCCCCCACGAGACCCCCCGCGCGCCCGCCGCCGCCCGTGGCGACACGGTCGACGTGCTGTTCGGCCGCTCCGTGCCGGATCCCTATCGTGCCCTGGAGGACCCGGACGCGCCGGCCACCCGCGCCTGGTCGGCCGCGCAGGACGAGTGGTTCCACGCCCATGTGGACCATCTGGCCGGACGCGATCGGCTGCGGGCGCGCCTGGACGAACTGCTCGCCACCGGGTCGATGGGGCTGCCCTGTTGGCGCGGTGGGCGGCACTTCCTGGTCCGCCGCGACCCGGGGCGCGAGCACGGCGTGTTGTTCGTGGTCGAGCCGGACGGGAGCGAGCGGGAGTTGGTGGATCCGATCGCGATCGACCCGGGCGGCACCACCACGCTCGACCAGTGGGTGCCCTCCGACGAGGGCGACCGACTGGCGTATCTGCTCTCCACCGGCGGGGACGAGGAGTCGCGCCTGTACGTGCTCGACGTCGCCGACGGCACCCGGATCGAGGGCCCGATCGACCGGATGCGGGACACCTCGATCGCCTGGCTTCCCGGCGGCGAGGCGTGTTATCTGGTGCGCCGACTGCCGCCGGAGGCGGTGCCCGAAGGTGAGGAGCAGCACCACCGCCGGGTGTACCTGCACCGGATCGGCGCGGATCCGGCCGAGGATGTGGAGGTGTTCGGCGCGGGCACCGATCCGGGCACCTACTTCGGCGTCGGGGTCAGTCGGGACGGCCGCTGGCTGAGCGTGTCCTCCTCCTCGGGCACCGCGCCGCGCAACGACCTGTGGCTGGCCGATCTGCACGAGGGTCCGCCGGAGCGGCCGGTACTGCGGCCGGTGACCGTGGGTCTGGACGCGCTCACCGGGGTGCGGGTGGGCCGCGACGGGCGGCTGTACGTGCTCACCGACCTGGACGCGCCGCGCGGCCGGCTGTGCGTGGCCGATCCGGCGGCGCCCGGGCCCGAGGGCTGGCACGATCTGGTCGCCGAAGAGCCGGACGCGGTGCTGACGGGCTTCGCGATCCTGGACGGACCGCAGGCGCCCCGACCGACCCTGCTGGTCGGTCGGACCCGGCACGCGGTGGGCGAGCTGTCCGCGTACGACCTGGCGGACGGGCGATTGTTGGCCCGCCCGAGCATGCCCGGCGGCTCGCCGGGGTCCATCGGCGGCCTCGCCGAACACCCCGAGGGCGGACACGAGGCGTGGTTCGGCTGGTCGGACTACACCGCCCCGTCGGCGGTGCTGCGCTACGACGCGCGTACCGGGGCGATCGACACCTGGGCCACCGCGCCCGGCACCACGACGCTGCCCGACGTACACGTGCGCCAGGAGACGTACCGCTCGGCCGACGGCACCACCGTGCACATGTTCGTGATCGCGCCGACCGCCGAACCGGACCGCCCCCGGCCCACCGTGCTCTACGGGTACGGCGGCTTCGGCATCTCGCTCGGCCCCGCCTACTCGGCGGGTGTGCTCGCCTGGGTGGAGGCCGGTGGGGTGTACGCGATCGCCAACCTGCGCGGCGGCGGCGAGGAGGGCGAGCAGTGGCATCGAGCGGGCATGCGGGGGCACAAGCAACACGTGTTCGACGACTTCCACGCCGCCGCGGAGCACTTGGTCGCCCGCGGGTGGACGACGCCCGACCGGCTAGCCGCGTCCGGCGGCTCCAACGGCGGCCTGCTCGTCGGCGCCGCGCTCACCCAGCGGCCCGAGTTGTACGCGGCCGTGGCCTGCTCGATGCCGCTGCTCGACATGGTCCGCTACGAGCGCTTCGGCCTGGGGCGGTTGTGGTCCGACGAGTACGGCACCGCCGAGGTGGCGGAGGAACTGCACTGGCTGCTGGGCTACTCGCCCTACCACCACGTGCGTCAGGGCGTGGCGTATCCGGCGGTGCTGTTCACCGTGTTCGACGGGGACAGCCGGGTGGATCCGCTGCACGCGCGCAAGATGTGCGCGGCCCTGCAACACGCGACCACGAGCGGGCGCCCGGTGCTGCTGCGGGCCGAGGCCGAGGTGGGTCACGCGGCCCGCTCGGTCACCCGCACGGTCGAACTGACCGCGGACACACTCTCCTTCCTGGCCGCGCACACCGGCCTCGGGCGCGGCGTCGGGTACGGGATCGACGAAGGTGAGGATCGGTGACTTAACGGTGATCAGCGACGAAAGGCGTGAAGGAGAGGTAACACACGAGTGCCCTCGGCCTCGTGACTACTGTGGGACGCGGGTCCCCGGTCGCGGGGAGATCGTCCCCCGCTCGTCGTCCGAAAGGTCTCGTACGTGTCCGCGCTCGTCCCCGGAGTCCAGTTGTCCCTCGACGCCGCCGCAGGCAACGGCAAGGTGTCGTCGTGGTTCGATCGGCACGGCGAGTCCCTCGTGGTGACGCCGATCCGGATCCTCGTGATCATCCTGGTCGCGCTGATCCTGCGGGCGGTGACCCGAAAGCTGATCACCCAGCTGGTCGGCCGGATGGCCAACAGCGGCACGGACAGCAGCGGGCGGCCGGTCACCGGCTTCCTGCTCAACGCCGAGCGCCGCCGCCAGCGCGCCGAGACGGTGGGCTCGGTGCTGCGCAGCACCGCGTCGTTCGTGATCCTGGGCATCGCCGGGCTGATGGTGCTCGGCGAGTTCAAGGTCAACCTCGCGCCGCTCCTCGCCAGCGCGGGCATCGCCGGCATCGCGCTCGGCTTCGGCGCGCGCAACCTGGTGACCGACTTCCTGTCCGGGATGTTCATGATCCTGGAGGACCAGTACGGCGTGGGCGACCTGGTCGACGCCGGTCCGGCCACCGGCACCGTGGTGGAGGTGGGCCTGCGGATCACCAAGCTGCGCGACGTGGACGGCACGGTCTGGTACATCCGCAACGGCGAGATCAAGCGGATCGGCAACAAGAGCCAGGGTTGGGGCACCGCCAAGGTGGACGTGCAGGTCGGCTACCACGAGGACGTGGACAAGGTCCGCGCGGTGATCACCTCCACCGCCGAGGCGCTGGCCGACGTGGAGCCGTGGAACGAGCGGGTCTGGGGCTCGGCGACGGTGGTCGGGATGGAGTCGGTGACGGCCGACGCGGTGGTGCTCCAGGTGCAGATCAAGACCATGCCGGGCCAGGAACTGCCGGTCGCGCGCGAGTTGCGGGGGCGGGTCAAGCGCGCGTTCGACGACGCGGGCATCCGCATCAGCGAACCAATCGCCAGCGCCACACCCCCCACCGAGGAGCCGGGCGCCCCGGCCCCCCAGGCCGAACCGGCCCCGGTCCCGGTCAACCCGCCGCCCACACCCCCCGCGCCGCAGGCTCCGGGGGCACCCTGAACCCGACCCCGCCGGCCCGGGTCCACCGCCCGTGTCGTGGGTGAACCCGGCGGCGGGGGCCGGGCCGGGCGTCTTCGGGGTGCGGGCGCGGGACCATTCGGGCTACCCGTGGCGCGCCTGCGGTCGTTGTGGCTGCCGCGTCGCCGAGACTGGGTCGGGTGAACGCTCCCCTGTGCCTGGTCACCGGATCCACCGGCTATCTGGGCGGCCGACTGGTGACCGAGTTGCTCGCCGCCGGTCATCGGGTGCGCTGCATGGCCCGGACCCCGGCCAAGCTGCGCGACCACCCGTGGGCGGACCGGGTGGAGATCGTGCGCGCCGACGCGCTCGATCCGTCCGCTGTGCGCCGCGCCCTCGACGGCGTGGACGTGGCCTACTACCTGATCCACGCGCTCGGCAGCGGGCCGCGCTTCGCCGACACCGACCGCGAGAGCGCGCGCGTGTTCGCCGAGGCGGCCGAGGACGCGGGCGTGGGCCGGCTCGTCTACCTCGGCGGCCTGGGCCCGGCCGCCGGTTCCGCGGCCCGCGACTCCTCCCCGCACCTGCGTTCGCGCGCCGAGGTGGGCGAGATCCTGCTCGCCGGCGCGGTGCCCACCGCCGTGCTGCGCGCGGCGGTGATCATCGGCTCGGGCTCGGCGTCCTTCGAGATGTTGCGCTACCTGACCGAGCGGCTGCCGGTGATGGTCACCCCGCGCTGGGTCACCTCCCGGATCCAGCCGATCGCCGTTCGCGACGTACTGCGCTACCTGGTCGGCTGCGCCACGCTGCCCCCGGACGTGAACCGCGCCTTCGACATCGGCGGCCCGGACGTGCTCACCTACGAGCAGATGATGCAGCGCTACGCGACCGTGGCCGGACTGCGCCGCCGCCGGGTGTTGCCGGTGCCGATGCTCTCGCCCTGGTTGTCCAGCCACTGGGTGGGCCTGATCACCCCCGTACCCGGAGCGCTGGCCCGACCGCTGGTGGAGTCGCTGCGCAGCGAGGTGGTCTGCCACGAGCACGACATCGCCCGCTACGTCCCCGACCCGCCGGAGGGCCTGATCGGCTTCGACCGGGCCCTCGAACTGGCGCTGGTCCGGATCCGCGACGCCGACGTGGCCACCCGCTGGTCCTCTGCGGCCACCGCCGGGGCGCCCAGCGATCCGCTGCCCACCGACCCGGACTGGTCCGGCGGCTCGCTGTACGAGGACGTCCGCGAGGCGGAGCCGGCCGCGTCCCCGGCGGCGGTGTGGCGGGTGATCGAGGGCATCGGCGGCGGCAACGGCTGGTACTCGTGGCCGCTCGCCTGGTCGGTGCGCGGCGCCCTGGATCGGATCGTGGGCGGGGTCGGACTGCGCCGGGGACGCCGTGATCCGCACCGGCTCCGGGTCGGCGACTCGCTCGACTTCTGGCGGGTGGAGGAGGTGGTGCCAGGCCGGCTGCTCCGCCTGCGCGCCGAGATGCGCCTGCCGGGCCTGGCCTGGCTGGAGTTCAGCGTCACCGACCGCGACGGCACCACGCACTACCGCCAGCGTGCGCTGTTCCATCCCCGTGGACTGTTCGGGCACGCGTACTGGTGGGCCGTGTTCCCCTTCCACGGCATCGTCTTCGGCGGCATGTGCCGGGGCATCGCCCGCGCCGCGGCACGTTAGGTCCCGTCCGGGGGCCTCCGGCTCGCGGGCCCATCTGAGAGGATGGAGCGGTGACCCAGATGCCGGCGCCGGAACCGAGTCTCTACGAAGCCGTGGGCGGCGAGGAGACGTTCGCCAAACTCGTGCACCGCTTCTATCAGGGTGTGCGCGAGGATCCCCTGCTGCGTCCGATGTATCCGGAGGAGGACCTGGACGGAGCCGAGGACCGGCTGCGGATGTTCCTCGTCCAATACTGGGGCGGCCCGCGCACCTACAGCGAACAACGCGGCCACCCGCGGCTGCGGATGCGGCACGCGCCGTTCGCCGTGACCGAGGAGGCGCGCGACGCGTGGTTGCGGCACATGCGCGCGGCGGTCGACGAGATCGCGCTGCCGGCCGCGCAGGAGAACACCCTCTGGGAATACCTGGTCTACGCCGCGCAGTCGATGGTCAACCGGCTCGACTGACGCGGCGACCGACGGCGGGCGGGACGGGGCGACAGCCACACCGGGAGCGATCCGACGGAGGCGGCCGATGGTACGCGGGTGGTGGCACGACGCGGTCTTCTACCAGGTCTATCCGCGCAGCTTCGCGGACGGCGACGGGGACGGGGTCGGCGATCTGCCCGGGCTCATCGCCCGCCTGCCGTACCTCCGGGACCTGGGTGTCGACGCGATCTGGCTGAGCCCCTTCTATCGGTCGCCGATGGTCGACGCCGGCTACGACGTCGCCGATCCGCGCGACGTGGACCCCCTGTTCGGCACCCTCGCCGACGCGGATCGGGTGTTCGCGCGGGCCCACGAACTCGGCCTGGCGGTCCTGGTGGACGTGGTCCCGAACCACACCTCTCGGGACAGCGCGTGGTTCGCCGCCGCGCTCGCCTCGCCCCCGGGCTCGGTCGAACGCTCCCGCTACCTCTTCCGCGACGGCCGGGGCACGGGCGGGGAGGAGCCGCCGAACAACTGGCTGTCCCAGTTCGGCGGCCCCGCGTGGACCCGGATCACCGAGGCCGACGGCCGTCCGGGCCAGTGGTATCTGCACCTGTACTCACCGGCGCAGCCCGACCTGAACTGGCGCAACCTCGAAGTGCGTTGCGAGTATCTGTCGATCCTGCGCTTTTGGCTGGACCGGGGCGTGGACGGCTTCCGGATCGACGTCGCGCACGGTCTGGTCAAGGCACTCGGCCTGCCGGACGTGCCGCCGGGCGTGCCGCAGGGGTGGGAGGGTCGGCTGCGGCACCGGTTGCCGTATTGGGACCAGCCCGAGGTGCACGACGTCTACCGCACGTGGCGTCGGCTGCTCGACTCGTACGCCGACGTGGACACCGGCGGCGGGCGGCGCGGGCGGATCGCGGTGGCCGAGGTGTGGCTGCCCCGGGCCGAGTGGTCGGCCGCCTACCTGCGACCCGGCGAGCTGCACCAGGCGTTCGACTTCCCCTTCCTGCTCGCCGGCTGGGACCCGGTCCGGCTGCGCGCGGCGATCGACGACGCCCTGGCCGCCACCGCCGCGGTGGGCGCGGCGCCGACGTGGGTGCTGGCCAACCACGACGTGGTGCGGCCGGTGACCCGGCTCGGCGGCGGAGCCCTCGGCCTCGCCCGGGCCAGGGCGGCGCTGCTGCTCGAACTCGCCCTGCCCGGCGCGGCCTACCTGTACCAGGGCGACGAGTTGGGTCTGCCGGAGGTCGAGGACCTGCCCGACGGGCTGCGTCGGGACCCGGTGTTCGCGCGCTCGGACGGTCGGCTGCCGGGCCGGGACGGGTGCCGGGTGCCGCTCCCGTGGGCCGGCGAGGCGGCGCCGTTCGACTTCACCTCGGGGGAGGCCGCCTGGTTGCCCCAGCCCGCGTCCTGGGCGGAGCTGACCGTCGCGGCCCAGCGGCACGACCCGGACTCCACCCTCGCGCTGTGCCGCACCGCGCTGCGCATCCGCCGGACCCACCCGGCCCTCGGCGCCCGCGCGGCCGGCCGCGGCCTGACCTGGGCCCGGGACGAACTCCCGCCGGACGTACTGGCCTTCACCCGAGTCCCCGGCTTCGGCTGCGCGGTGAACATGGGCAGGGCCCCGGCTCGCGTCCCCGTGACCGGTCCGCTGCTGCTGGCCTCGGGACCGGTGGAGCACACCGGGACCGGCGACCTGACCCTCCCGCCGAACACCGCGGCGTGGTGGTCGACCACCCCTTGACCACGACCTCGCCTCCGACGAGTCGACATCGGCGGCTCGACGCGGGCCGCGTTCTTTCGGGGGCGGTCAGCGGGTGAACAGCAGGCCCGGGGCGTCCTCGCGCCGGACCGATACCGAGCCGTAGCGGGCCTCCAGGCGCAGCCAGGCTCCGGTGCGCAACACCTCGGCCCGGGCGTCGGCGTCCGGCGGGCCCAGGAAGCCGAAGGACTGCGCGGCGTGCGCGGCCCGCAGCGGTAGTCGGCCGGCCATCGGTCGGGTCCAGATCCCGGCCGCGACCCGCTCGAACTCGGCACGCGGCATGCCCGGCTCGGTCCTGGCCCGGAACTCGGCGACGCCGGCGGCCACTTCGCGGGCCAGGTCGGGCACCGCGAGGTCGGAGACGTGTTCCCACCCGGTGCGCGGCGGCAGCAGGCCGGCCCACCCCGGACCGGTCACCGACGGCGGGAGCGACACACGCGCGTCGTCCGCGATCGCGTCGAGGAGTTGTCCGGCGGATACGGTCGCGTCCACCGTCGCGGGTTCGGCCAATTCGCTCGCCCGCAGCGTGATCACGCCCGAGGCGGCGGCACCGAACGGCGGATGCCCGAACGTACCGAGCACCATCCCCTCGGCCCGTATCCGCACCACCGCGCCGCGGTCGTAGCGCAGCAGTCGGCTCAGGTAGCCGCCCAGGTCCGCGGCGGCGGCCGGGTCGGCGAGTCGCAGCACGGTCATGCGCGGGCCGACCGCCCCGCCGACTCGTCCCGCGGTTCGAGGAAGCGGTCCAGGTAGGCCCGTTCCTCCTCGGTCAGCCGCCGGGGACGCTGCTCGACCAGCGAATAGGGCACGAGCACGGACAGCGCCGTGGCGTACACCTGCTCGTCGTCCCTGATCTCGTAGGCCAGGGTGAACCGGGCGGCCCCGATCCGGGTCACCCAGGTCTCCACCCGCACGGGTTCGGCGCGCCACACCAGCGGGCGTTTGTAGTCGATCTCGTGGCGGGCGATCACCACGCCCTCGGAGAGTGTCTTGGCCCCCTCGCGCTGCCCGAGGGTGAACATCATGTCCACGCGCGCCTCCTCCAGGTAGCGGAGGTATTGCACATTGTTGACGTGCCGGTAGGCGTCCATGTCGGACCACCGAACCGCCGCGTGATAGATGTGCCTGGCCACGTGCCCAGCCTCTTCTCTGTGATTGCCGACCGACCGGCGCGGCCCGGTGTCGCCGACGGCCTGCCGCATGGGACGTGCGACAGGCCGTCGGCCGCGCCGAACCGATCGGGTGGATCAGTTGCGCTTGAGCTTCTTGTAGGTCGCGCGATGCGGCCGGGCCGCGTCCGCGCCCAGGCGCTCGACCTTGTTCTTCTCGTACGACTCGAAGTTGCCCTCGAACCAGAACCACTTCGAGTCACCCTCGTAGGCGAGGATGTGCGTGGCGACCCGGTCCAGGAACCAGCGGTCGTGCGAGACGACCACGGCGCAGCCGGGGAACTCCAGGAGCGCGTTCTCCAGGCTGGACAGGGTCTCGACGTCGAGGTCGTTGGTCGGTTCGTCGAGCAGCAGCAGGTTGCCGCCCTGCTTGAGCGTCAGCGCCAGGTTGAGCCGGTTGCGCTCACCGCCGGAGAGCACCCCGGTGGGCTTCTGCTGGTCCGGACCCTTGAAGCCGAAGGCGCTGACGTAGGCCCGGGACGGGACCTCGACGTTGCCGACCTTGATGTAGTCCAGGCCGTCGGAGACGACCTCCCACAGGTTCTTCTTCGGGTCCAGGCCGCCGCGCGACTGGTCGACGTAGGAGACCTTGACGGTCTCGCCGACCTTGATGTCGCCGGTGTCGGGCGTCTCGGCGTCGATCAGCATCTTGAACAGCGTGGTCTTGCCCGCGCCGTTCGGACCGATGATGCCGACGATGCCGTTGCGCGGCAGCGTGAAGGACAGGTCGTCCATCAGCAGCTTGTCGTCGAACGCCTTGCTGAGGTGCTCGACCTCGATCACGACGTTGCCCAGGCGCGGACCCGGCGGGATCTGGATCTCCTCGAAGTCCAGCTTCCGCATCTTGTCCGCCTCGGCGGCCATCTCCTCGTAGCGGGCCAGTCGCGCCTTGCTCTTGGCCTGCCGGCCCTTCGCGTTGGAGCGGACCCACTCGAGCTCGTCCTTGAGCCGCTTCTGCCGCTTGGCGTCCTTTTGCCCTTCGACCTTCAGGCGGGTGGCCTTGGTGTCCAGGTAGGTGGAGTAGTTGCCCTCGTAGGGGTGCAGGCGACCGCGGTCCACCTCGCAGATCCACTGGGCGACGTTGTTCAGGAAGTACCGGTCGTGGGTGACCGCGACGACGGTGCCCGCGTACTTCTCCAGGTGCTGTTCCAGCCACTGGACGCTCTCCGCGTCGAGGTGGTTGGTCGGCTCGTCGAGGAGCAGCAGGTCGGGGGCTTCGAGGAGCAGCTTGCACAGCGCCACGCGGCGCTTCTCGCCACCGGAGAGGTTCACGATCGGCCAGTCGCCGGGCGGGCAGCCCAGCGCGTCCATGGCCTGTTCGAGCTGCGAGTCGAGTTCCCAGGCGTTCGCGTGGTCGAGCTGGTCCTGCAGCTCGCCCATCTCCGCCATCAGCTCGTCGGTGTAGTTCGTGGCCATCTCCTCGGCGATGGCGTTGAACCGGTCCAGCTTGCCCTTGATCTCCTTGACGCCGTCCTGGACGTTCTCCAGAACGGTCTTGGTCTCGTCGAGCGGAGGCTCTTGGAGCAGGATTCCGACGGTGTAGCCGGGGGACAGAAACGCGTCGCCGTTGGAGGGCTGTTCCAGCCCGGCCATGATCTTCAGAACGGTCGACTTACCCGCGCCGTTCGGGCCGACGACGCCGATCTTGGCTCCCGGCAGGAAGCTGAGCGTCACGTCGTCGAGGATCACCTTGTCGCCGTGCGCTTTACGCGCCTTGCGCATGGTGTAGATGTACTCAGCCATGCGTCCAAGCCTATGGTCTGGCGGACAGTGCCCGTGCATGGGTGCCCGGTGGGCGCGGGATTACGAACCCCAGGCCAAGCGCCTCGGCACGCACCCCACACCCACGCCCGACGGGCACGGGCCCGAGGCACCCCCCGGGGCAGCCTCCCGGGCAAACCCGGCCCGACGAGGATCGACCACCCTCGGCCCGCTCGTCCTCAAGCGCCGGACGGGCTGGGATTGCTTGGTTCGGGTGCCGCATGTGCGGTGGACCAACCGGGCTTGTAGCGGCTCGGTGCGGCGGTGCGCGGGTCGCTGTCGGCTTCCACTTGGCCGAGCGCACGGTTCGACCTCGCCGGGCGTCGGATCAAGACTGGGCCCGGCACCTCCGAAACCGACCCCAACCCGCCCGACTCTCGGCCTCGGCTCGACCCGACGCTGTGCCCGCCCCGGGGCCGGCCCCACCCGGCGGCGGCCGGCTCGGCGCTCGGGGCCGGCCTTGGCGGTCTGGGTTGGGCGTACGTGCGGGCCGGTGGGCGGGTTGTGGCAGGTAAGCGGGCCCCGGCGCGGTTGGGTGCGGCGGGGCCCGGTCCTTGGGGGTGGTGCTATGTGTGGCGGTTCGGCCGTCAGGCGGTGGCGCCGGTCGAGCCCTTGCGGCGACGCATGAAGAAGACGAGGCCGCCACCCGCGAGGACGAGCGCACCGGCGCCGCCCAGGATCGCGGGGGTGTTGCTGCCGTCGCTACCGGTCTCCGCGAGGTCCGGGCCCTTCGGGTTCACCGGGGCCGGGGTTCCGCCGGTGGTGCCACCGGTGGTGCCGCCGCCCGTGGTGCCGGCGGTCTCGCAGTCGAGGGTGCCGGTGAACTCCTTGGCGGTCTTGCCGTCGGGGCCCACGATCGTGATCTTGTACGCCTGGTCCTCCTGGACCTTCACGACCTGGTCGTACGACTTGCCCGCCTCGACGGTGGTTTCCTTGCCGTCGAGCTTGAACTTGTACGACTCGTCACCGTTGTTCTTCACGGTGACCTTCACGCCGCCGGCCACGCAGTCCTTGGTGGCGTTGATCTCCGGGAGCGGGCCCTTGCCGGGCTTGCCCCACTTGGCGACCGCGTGGTCCGAGGCCTGCACTTTCTGCTTGTCCGCGACGATCAGCAGCTGGCTGGTCGTCCCATTGGTGTTGACGCCCTGGAAGACCCGACCGGCCTGCACGGTCGACTCGCCGGAGACCTCGAGGGTCTGGCTGCCTTCCTTGGTGGCGCCTGTGGGGTTCACGTAGAGCTTGTCGCCGTTGCCGACCTTGGTGACCGGCTTGCCGTCGGCGTCCACCAGTACGGGCTTGCCGTCGGCGTCACCCGCGGTGAGCTTCGCGTTGATCGACTTGCCCTCGGCGTTGGTCTTGACCTCGAACGGGCCGATACCGGGCTTGTCGGTGATCTTGCCGGTCTTCTCGCCCGGGTTGAGCGAGAGCGAGACGGGCGGCTCGGTGACGTCGCCCTTGTTGGCGTCGCCGACCAGGTACTTGTACAGCTTGACGACGTCGGCGTCGTTCTTCTTGTTGCCCTCGTCCAGGTTCTGGCCGTCGGTGAAGTGCCAGATGGCGGCCTGCGTGGCAGCCGCGGCCTCACCCTCGGTCAGCTCCGGGCTCTTGATCGTCGTACGAACGTTGGCCAGGTCGACGGTCGGGAAGGAGTTGAGCAGGACCCACTTGACCTTGGCCTTGTCGGCCTTGGTCCCGAAGGACGTCTCCTTCCAGTTCGACTCGTCGTACTTCGCGCCGTCGTACACCTTGGTGTGGAAGTCGATGCAGTAGGTGCGGAGGATCTTTCCGTCCACCTGGAGCTTCAGGATCGACGCTCGCTGCGAGCCATCCTTGCCCTTCAGGAAGATGTCCGCACCGACATCGCCGCCCTGATAGACGCCCTTGGCGCCCTCCGCGTTGGCCGCACCCGCGAAACCGATCACGCCGGCCGCCGCCAGGCCCGTCGCCACGACCATGGCCGACAGGCGGGTGGCCGTCCGTCCCGGTGTACGGAACATGTGGTGGTCCCCTCGAAAAATGTATGCCGAATCTCGCGCGGCGCATCGTTCCCCCGAGCACGGCGCGAGTAAAGAACCGTTGAATGGTATGAGCCGGTGGGCCACCCCTCGCGACCCGGGGTAGCAATTTGTTTCACGTTCTTTACCTCGGGAGAAGATCCGACTCGAGGAAGGTAATTCGAATATCGCTGAGTCGACAAGTCCTCGACGGGAATAGTGGCTCATTGCGGTCGGCAAGCCGCATAGTTGCTGATCAGGGCGATCCGGTTCACTATTGATTTTTCAAGGTGCACAACCGTGCGAAACGGTCTTTTAGTGATCAATGCCTTGCCTCAGGCGTATTCACCCCCACGTTCCGACGCTTTCCGACCCCACCGCCGTGTCGGTTGCCTCGATTGCGGAGATTGGCCCGTTTCAATATGTATCGTACCGGCGGCGCGGTCGTCACAATTCTGTTTCAGATTCGTCCCGAAAACCGACCGGAATTATCTCGGCTATCGCCAATGAATGGCTTTCCCGAACATGCGGCCATGCCATGCATCAATTCATGCCGCCTCCTCTTCGCGTTCGGGACTGCTCCCCATCCCGATCGCGAGGACGCCCTGGTCGACCGTCGCTCCGGCGGCGACGTCGTCCGCGACGAGCGCCAGTCGGGCCGGTCGGGCCACCCGGCGGAACTCCGCGACCCCTCGGGCGAGGTCGTGTCCCACCGAGGAGGCGTCGATCTCGGTGACCGTCAACCACCGTCCCTCCCGCTCCCACTCGCGCACCCGCAGCCGCCCGGTGACCACGAGCGGGTCGCCCTTGTCGATCGAACTCGTCACGTTCTCGGCCAGCGCACGAAAGCACGCGATCGTGTAGAAGGACGCGTCCCCCGACACCCACTGGCCGCTGTCCCGGTCGAAGCGCCGCGGCGACACCGCCATCCGAAACCGCGCGAGCGGCACACCGGCCTGGGTCATCTGCACCCGGACCTCGCTCGCGGCATTGCCGACCACCGTCACATACGTGTCCACGCTTGCCTCCCTGTGTCATCGGCGTGCACCGCGACAACGCCGTCCGCACTCGACGATGCGGCATGCGGCGGTGGGGAGGCCGGGGATCGGGACGGGGTGTGGACAACTCGGTGCCTGTGGACAACGACGCGTCACTCACGTGGGTGACCACCCACCCACCCGACCCCCTCCCGCGCGGCCACGAACTCCGCGCACGCCTCCCGATACCGCGCCACCTCCGCCTCCCCCGGCCCCACCACCACCCGATCCGCCACATCCGCCACCCGCGCCCGCAGCGCGGCCTCCACCGCCACCATCCGCCGCCCCGCCGCACCCACCGCCGCCCGCCACCCACACCACGCCCCCGAGACCCCCACCACCAGCCCCGCGAACGCCACCCACGCCGCCACCGGAAGCCCGAGCCGGCGCGCCACCGGCACCCCCGTCCCCGCCAACCCGACCCCGAGCAGCCCGGCGATCACCGCGACCGCCCCGACCCATCGCGCACCCGCCGCCACCCGCGCACCCCGAGTCGGCGGCGGCGCCTTCGGCACGGCCCCGACCAGCGCCGCGTCCACCTCGTCCGGCAACACCCGCAACCCCTCGGCCAACGCCCGATGCACGCCGCCCACCCACACCGCCGGCATCCCCCGACTCAGCGTCGCCCCGGCCCGCCGGATCGCCTGCTCGGCCCGATGTACCTGCACCGGCTCGACCCGCACCACCGGCCGCCGCGCCCGACCCCACAACGACGCCCGCGCGGTCCGTACCCGCTCCCCCTCGGCCGCCGCCACCACGCCCACCCCGGCCGCATCGCACAACCCGCCCACCAGCACGTCCCGATCCGCCGCGGCGAACACCTCCACACCCGGCACCACGCCGGCGAAGTACGGCTCCAGCCGCTCGACCAACGCGTCCAGATCCGCGTTCAGCCGAGCCACCGACGCCTCGCCGCTCCCGGACACCCCGGCCACCACCCGGCGCAGCTCGGCGATCCCAAGCCCGGTCTCCGGCGAGGTCGCCAACACCCGCACCTCGGTGAGCCCGTCGGCCGCGAGCAACGCCCGTACATCGGTCAGACACGCCGCGAGATCCCCGACGGGCAGCCGATCCGCGTGGTTGAGCACGACCGTCATGCAGTGCGCGTGGTGCCGGAACACCCGGAGATAGCGGTCGTGCAGGAGCGCGTCGGCGTACTTCTGCGGATCGAGCACCCACACGATGTAGTCCGCGACCGCCACCAACGCGTCCACCTCCGCCCGGTGCGCGAGGTCGATCGAGTCGTGGTCCGGCAGGTCGAGCAGAATCAACCCGGCGGGCATCCCGCCACCACGCCGGGCGCCCTGCGAGCCGTGGCGGCCGTGCGCGGGCTCCGCCCCACCACCGTGCCACGCGTCCAACACCCCGTGCCGCGCCACCCGACACCCCGGCTCGATCCCGAGCAGATCGAGCAACGGCGCCGCCCCGTCGGGATCCCACGCGCACGCGAGCGTGGTCCGGGTCGTCGGCCGACGCACCCCGGTATCCGCCAGGCGCAACCCGGTAAGCACATTGAACAGCGACGACTTCCCCCCACCGGTGGCCCCCGCGAACGCCACCACGGTGTGCCGCCCGGCCGTGGCGAGCCGCGTCTCGGCATGCCCGAGCAGGTCCTCGGCGGCGGCAAGTTCGGCTCCGGGCAGCCGATCCCGGGCCAGCCGCACCGCCCGATCCAACGCGCCCGACCGCGCCACCAGCCGCGCCGATTCCTCCGTCTCGCTCACATGCCAGGCCCGGCGCACGGCGAAGCGATCGAGGTACTCCCCACCCGCCGTCATCGGCCCCGCCGAACCACGCCACCGGCTCGCCCGGCCCGGCGCCCACGCCCAGCCGCCCCGATCGGCGCCCGGGCGCCGCCCCTCACGCGCTCCTCCGCACCAGATCCAGCGCCTCGATCAACCCGACGTCGGCCCGCTCCGGCACCACCGCCACCGCGGCCACCCGCCGGCCCCGTTCCGCGTCGAGCGCCGCCGCGAACTCGGCGCGCAGGCCCCGACGGACGTCCAGGATCAACCGCGCCGCCGACTCGGCGCCGATCCGGGTCCCGAGCAGCCCCGCCGCGTCGCGCCCGATGCCCGGCCCCATCCCGGGCCCGCCCACCGCCGCGATCAGCGCGAGCTGTTCCCCCGCACCGGGCCAGACCACGGGGCCGGGCCGAAGCCGAGGCGGCGCGCCGTACGGCACACACCCCGACGCGCGCTCGGCCCCCCGCGCGAACGCGTCCGCCAACAGCGCGTCCAAGCCCTCCCGAACCGCGCCCGCCGCCCCGTCCGCGTCGCCCTCATGCCACCGAACGCCGGCCGCCCCACGCAACAACGAGCCGTCGTCCAGCGCCCGCAACGCCCACCGCGCCGTCGCCGCGTAGGCCCGATCCACACAGTCGCGCGTGCGTCCCGCCGCCTCGTACTGCCGCTCCACCGCCTGCGCCAACGGCGGCACCCGCCGGTCCAGGCTGTGCAACAACCCGCCCAGCGTGCGCCGCACCACCGCGGCCCGCGCGTCCGGATCGGCACCGCGCTCGGCGAGCCAGGTACGAATCGGCACCACGTTGCGCTCGGGCAACCCGGCCCCCGGCTCGACCTCGACGACCGGGTACAGCGGTACATCGCCGAGCCCGGCCTGCCGCAACAACCGCACGAAATCGGCCCGGACCAGGTCCGCCGGCACCGCCGGCACCCGGTTCAGCACGATCGCGAGCCGCGTGTTCCGATCCCGCGCGAGCCGAAGCAGATGCCACGGCGCGGCGTCCGCGTACCGCGCCGCGGACATGACGAACACCCACAGGTCGGCGGCGCCGAGCAGACGCACCGCGACCCGGCGGTTGTCGGCGGATACCGAGTCGATGTCGGGCACGTCGAGCAGCGCCAACCCGGGCGGCACCCGCTCGTCCAGGCGCAGTTCCACGGCGGTGTCCTCGGCGAACCAGTGCCGGTCCCGGGATCGGCAGACCAGGACCGGCACACGCGTGGTCGGCCGTACCGAACCGACCGCCGTGAGCGCCCGCCCGACCAGCGCGTTCACCAGCGTGGACCGGCCCGCCCCGGTGGAGCCGCCGACCACCGCGAGCAACGGCGCACGCGGCACCGCGAGGCGCGGCAGCACGTAGTCGTCGAGTTGTTCGATCAACTCGCGACGGGCCAGCCGCGCCTGCACGGCACCGGGCAGGTCGAGTGGGAAGCACGTCGCCACGACCCGATCGCGCAGGTCGGCGAGGGCTGCGGACAGGGTGTCGCTTCCCATGATCACCACGGGCGACCAATGCCCGAATTGTCCACATTCTCAACGTGCGGTCGGCACTACCTCACAGGGTCACCCGGTCGGCATCACGCGGGCCATCCACCGGCGTCACGCCGGCCCTCCGCCGACACCACACCGCCACGCGGTCGGCATCACGACGCTCACCCGGTCGGCAACACCACGGTCGCTCCGTCGGCGGAGGACCGCTGCGCCGCCTCGATCACCTCGATCACGGTCAGCGCCTCCGACAGTGGCACCGGCGGCCCGCCCTCCTCGCGCACCGCCGCCGCGAACATGGCGTAGTAGTCCTGGTAGGCCCCCGGCTCGGTCTCCACCGGCACGGTGTCGCCGGGCGTACCGAGCCTGCCCCACGCACTCTCCGGCTCGGTCCCCCACCCGGGCGTACCCACCGCCGCACTCCCGCCCCGCAGCAACTCCTCCTGCGGATCCATCCCGAACTTCACATACGACGCCTTCGACCCGAGCACCCGAAATCGCGGCCCGAGATCGGCCGCCGCCGCGCTCATCCACAGGTGCGAGCGCACTCCACCCTCGTGGGTGAGCGCCACGAAGCTGTCGTCGTCCACGACCGCCCCGTCCCGCCGCGTGTCCAGCTCGGCGTACACGTGCGTGGGTCGCCCGAACAACGACACGGCCTGGTCGATCAGGTGGGTGCCGAGGTCGTACAGGATCCCGCCGAGCGCCGCCGGGTCGGCCTGCTCCTTCCAGCCCGAGGTACGCACCTGCGGCCGCCACCGCTCGAACCGCGACTCGAACCGGTACACGTCGCCGAGCCGCCCCTCCTCGACAAGGCGCCGCACGGTCCGGAAATCACCGTCGAACCGCCGATTCTGGTACACCCCGAGCCCCCGCTTGGACCGCACCGCGGTCTCGCACAGCGCCCGCCCCTCCGCGAAGGTGCCCGCGAACGGCTTGTCGACGACCACGTGCAACCCGGCCTCCAGCGCCCGGGTGGCAAGCGGCACATGGAACCGGTTCGGCACGGTGATCACCACGAGGTCGAAGTCACCCGCGCGAGCGAACATCTCGTCGGTCGTCCCGATCACCTCGGCCCGCGGATACCGCGCCCGCACCTCGTCCTGCCGAGCCGGATTCCCGGTTACCACGGCGGCGAGTTCCAGCCCCTCGACGGCCGCCAGGACCGGCGCGTGGAAGGCCGAACCCCCCACGCCGTATCCGACAAGTACAGTCCTGATGGGACCCACTGCGCCTCCCGCTGTCCGTTTCGGCCCTTCCCTGATCACATTCTGGCCGCCAACTGCGTCTGATCAGGTAACGGTGACCGCCGGAACGCCGGTGAGGCATGCACACGGCCCTATTCTGTTGTGCCGCGACCGGATCCGGTGCAAGATCCTGATTCGCCCAGCCCTCGTAGCTCAGTGGACAGAGCAGGTGCCTTCTAAGCACTTGGTCGCAGGTTCGAGTCCTGCCGGGGGCACAGCCACGCCGCCGCGAGCCGCCCGCACCCCCGGGCGGCATCCGCGCAGGTCACAGCACACCTCGCCCAGACATGACGAAGCGCCGGACGCCCACCAAGTGAATCGGCGGGAGTCCGGCTCTCTCCGGCTGTCACCGGCCTTCTACGGGTAGCCACGACGAATACGCGACGAAGTCCGTCAGGGCAGCGTGAGCACCGCCTCGATTCGCTTATGCAGATCTGCTTCGTGTCCGGAGACGCACAGAGCGTAGACAGCGAGCGGAACGGCGACGCTGTTCCCTGCCCATGCCGCCACCCGCACGGGCGGCACCCCGGAATTCAGCCACTCGGTAAGACGGGAGTGCCGGAGGTCATACACCTTTTCGCCCAGCGGTGAGCCGTACCGCTCCGGCGTCGGCACAGCCTTGCGCGCGATGCCCCGGGCCCGCCGGTAAACCACTACGGAGAGCGCACCACCGCCCTCACGGGCTTGAGCCGCTGCACCGCGATGTGCTCGCGCAGGCTCACCACCAGTTTCGGATGGGCAGGCACGGGCCGTGTGTCGGTCTCCGGCCGCCACCGCGCGGACGTTGACCGATCGCGTCGAGCAGGGCAGCGGTCTGGGACGGGTTCGGCGATCACCGCTTCCACCACGCCGGACATGCGAACGGACGGCAGCGTCGTCACACCCTTCAGCGGGTTCGCGTCGAGTGCCCGCGAGCGCACCGCGAACTCCATCGCGTTGTAGAGGATCCGCCGGTTGCGCTGTGCCATGGACTTCGCGGCGTTCTCACCGTCCGACTTGCCCGCCATGGCACACACGACCACCGACAGGAATTCTTCCTCTTCCAGCACCGAAACGGGCCGCGTATTGCGCGCGACCCACCGAAGGACGCGCGAACTCGGCGGGCGCCTGATCGCGCTGCTCGCGGTTGAACGCCCACTCACGAAGCGCCGTCCGCAAGGTGACCGGATCGATCCCCTGAGGCTCGCTACGCAGCATGGCCACGGTCGCGGAAACGAGCGCCTTCGCGATGTTTTTGCGGTTGTTCGCCGAGACGTCCGGGATAGCCGCCGAAACACGGCTCACCCCCACTCGCGTGGGGACTTCCGCCCGCAGGACTGGGCCCAGGGTGATGCCGTCGGCTCACCCCCACTCGCGTGGGGACTTCGGCGACCCTGTCCCACGCACAGATCCTGCGGATCGGCTCACCCCCACTCGCGTGGGGACTTCGTGTTCATGGAGGCCCTGCGGCCCGAGTTCATCGGCTCACCCCCACTCGCGTGGGGACTTCACCTTCCGGGCCAATTCGGCCTGCCGGAACTCCGGCTCACCCCCACTCGCGTGGGGACTTCGCCTGGAACCACCGCGAAACGAACACGATGGGCGGCTCACCCCCACTCGCGTGGGGACTTCGTAGCCACGCCTCCTAGGGGTTGTGGTGACGACGGCTCACCCCCACTCGCGTGGGGACTTCCCTTGCTGACCTGCAGGTTCTTGAGGTCTTTGCCGATTCGTGATGCAGGTGAGGCCATTGCGGCAAGAGTCTTGCCTGATTCCGACCCGAACGGGGTTCGGCGCCGATCTCCTCTCCCGAAATGAACCATCAGCCAAGCCCACCCTCTGCTTGCTCCCCACTGCGTGAGCCCCTGGGCTGCTCCTTCGGCACCATTGCGGTCAACAGTTCGCCTTGCCCGGGAAGAGAAACGTACAGTCCTACGACGGATCGGCGACGACGCAACGTCGATCGGACGACTGGCTTCGGCCAGGCCTCAGGTCAGAGCCCCGGCAGCGACTGATGGCGCAGGTGCCTTCTATGCACTTGGTCGCAGGTTCGAGTCCTGCCGGGGGCACAGCCACGCCACCGCGAGCCGACCGCGCCCCGGGCGGCATCCGAGCAGGTCACGGCACGCCGAGCGCGATCGCACGGCATTCCGGCCCGCCCTCGAACCACCCGTCGGCACCCGACGGTCACCGCCCATTCACGCACGGCACCCGCCCCACGCGTGGCAACCCCTCCCAAGGCGCGCACAGAACCACGTCACACCCCCGAAGCACGCCCCCGGGTGGCCGATACTCCGCACCGAGCCGTGCTGAAATCGACCGCCCCATGAACGCAGCTCGGTAGCCGACCGTATTCGAAACGCCACGCAGATCCCGAACCGTCGACGCGCCGTCACCGCCGAGCCTCCGGATCGCCCGGTGTCGGGTAGGTCCTGAGCAGGCGGCGCACGCTGCGGGTCGACACCCCGAGCAGGTGGGCGAGTTCGATGTCGGTGACACCGGCGTGCCATGCCGTGTGGAGGGCGTGGGATACGCGGGTGTCGGCTTGCTCGTATATGTCCCGGGCGAGGGCGTGTGCGGCGGTGCGGGGTTCGAGGCGGTCCTGAATGCCGCGATGGGCGGCGCGGATGCGGAGCGCGCGCGGGCCAAGCGATCGCGGGCCTGGCCCACATCCGCCCCAGCGGTGGCGCGCCCGTCCGGTTCGGGGTTGTCATTCATGCGGCCGGCCGGCCGTCGGTCGTGAGGGTGGAGACGCGTCGGTGGAGGAGGCGGTCCGCGAAGGCTGCGCGGATTCCCTCGCTGTCGAGCCATCGGCCGATGCGTTCGTGCAGGTGGGTGGCCTGGTCCAGGGTGAGTCCGGTGTCCGGGAGGGGGTCGAGGCACAGTCGCGGTTCGGGCGGTGTCGTGGTCGGGATCAGATCGGGGCGTGTGCGCCCGATGTCGTCCAGCAGCCCGGCACGGTGATGCTCCTGGACATGCGCGATCAGCCCGGCCTCGTCCCGGACCGGCGCGACCAGCAACCGCAGCAACAGCCCGAACCCGTCCCGCACCAGCCGAGCCCGCCCCCGAGCGGGCTCCTCCGCATGCGGTGGCCGCAACAGCGTCGCGGCCAGAGCGGACACGTCGGCATCCGCGAGGTGACGGACCGCCCGATCCGGCCGCCCGTCGCAAGCGTGGTTGCCGGAGGCAAACACATCGAGCCGCCAGGGCCCGGACACACCGACACGTTCAAGGGTGACCGACCAGGCGGGAAGAGTGACCACCACAGCGGCCGGCTCGACTTCGGACACGGGAGGCTCCGTGAGATAGGTGGACAGAGGTGGTCGGTGCGGAACAAGAACGACGCCGCCGTCGGGACGGCTCGGGGGAGACCTCCTCGAACCCCGGACGTCCTCGTCCCGCCCGACCCCGGACCGGCAACGGGTGGCTGCGGGACCGGTGATGCGGCTCGGCGCGGACATCACGTCGACGACCAGCCGTTGTCCGGCCTGATCGGGCTCCGGCCGCGTCGGATCAGGTGGGCGCCGAGTTGGCGGTACAGCGCGGCTGCTTCGGCATCGGTGATGTCGGGCAGACGGCGCCCGGGGACATGTATCCGCACCGGCACCCGCTCGTCACCGCTGGGCCCGACGCGCACGATGTCGTCCAGGGTCGTTTCCTCGTTCATGCGGCTCACCTGCCTCTTCGGCCTCCGAGTGGTGGTCTCACCAGGATGTCGCGGGCATGCCGACGGGCCGGGTACGTGACGTACCCGGCCCGTCAATCCTGGGCAAACCCCGCTCGGTCAGAGGCCGATACGGCGGCTCATGCGGTGGAGGGGTTCGCGTGAGGTGAGGTGGTTGCGGCGGTGGGCCGTGGTGACCATGTCGCGGACCAAGGGGTGGGCGTGTACGTATTCCGGGGCGATGCGGTCGGCTTCCAGGAGGGCGCGCATGCTCGACTCGTCGTCGGCGTCCTGGGCGTGGGCGCGGGCGATGTCGATCTTCCGACGGGCGCGTCGTTCCTTGGGTAGGCGGGACGTGTCCACGTCGCGCGTCTCGTCCAACGCCGCTCGCCCGTCGCCGAGTTCGAGGCGAGCCGAGACGGCCAGGATGGCGGTGTTGGCCGGGCCGAAGGCGGTTTGGTAGTCGTCGCGCTCGCCGGTGCGCGCGGCGGCACGGCGGGCCTCGGACAGGTGGGCCTCGACGTCGCGGCGTCGGCACCACTGCGCCGCGCCGACCGCCGCGACCAGGTGCATCGTGCCCCACAGGGACCACGCGGCCATGTCGTCGTCGCCGAGCATGCCGTCGAGGCGATCGAGGGCGGAGTCGACGATGCCGTTCGCCTCGGTCGTGGCACCCGCCGACATGCACACCTCGGCCTGCGTCCACGCGGCGGCGAGCGACAGCAGCGGGTTGTCGGCGTCGGCCGCGGCGTCGGCGGCCTGTCGCGCGCAGACGGTGGCGAGGTCGATGTGGCCGAGTTTCTTCGTCATCATCGCCGCGTCGGTCAGGGCGCCCGACAGGAGTTCGTGCGCCTGCCGTCGGTCGTCGCCGTCGAGCCCGCGCGCGGCCCTGGACGCGTCGTCGACGAGCCCCGGCAGCAGCAGCCCCAACTCGCCGAATCGAGCGCTCGCCCGATATCGATGCGCGGTGAGCGTGTCCATGTGGATGTCCGCGAGCGCGCGCGGCGTGCCGGTCACCTGGCCGAGCTGGTTGCGAAGCAGGGCCCGGCGCAGGCCCGGCACGGCATCGAGACCGCGCGGGTGCTCGTCGGCGAGCGCGGGTCGAGCCGGAGCGCCCACCAGGTCGAGCAGCGAAACACCGAGCAGGTCGGCGATGGTCAGGATCGTGCTGAACCGGTCGAGCTGTCGTCGCCCGTCCTCCACGCTGCGCATCCACTCGGGCGAGCGGTCGAGTGCGGCGGCCATCTCGCGACGGTCGATGCCACGCTCCTTGCGCAGCGCCTTCACGCGTTGCCCAATGCTGAGTTCGTGATCGTCGGACACGGTCTCACCCACCTGGCTGTCGGGCAGGACCCCGGCAGCGGTGTGTCCTGCGGCGGAGGATGGCCTGCCAGTGCTGTCGATCCGCCGCCAGGCTACGCCGGACGAACCGCCGACTGACCCCCACAAAGCCCGCGAACCCCCGCCTCACGCCCAGCTTTTGCCCGCCCATGCCCGATCGGGTACACCCCGTACCAAGAGCCACGACCGCGGCCTCGTCGTCCGTCTCGCCCTGGCCCCGTCGAGGTCGGCGGGTGGGCTGTGTCGGTTGAAGGGATCGTCAGGCGGCCGGGCCGTTTTGGCACAGGAGGAAGCCGGTGGCCTGGAGGGTGATGGCCAGCAGGGCTACCGGGATCGCCACCGCGTAGCGGCGGCGGGGGTGGGGTGGGAGGACCAGGGCGAGGAAGGCGACGATGAAGGACAGTACGAACATGCCGAAGACCCAGGGCAGCCTGGTGTCGTACCAGTCGCGGCAGGCCTGGTCGCCGCAGGATTCGGTGCCGCCGCCCAGTCCGAGCAGCACGAACAGGTCGGTCATCGCGACCACGACGAACGTGAACAGGCCGCCGACGAACGTGATCGCGCGAGCGAATCCGTGCTCGCCACCGTCGGGGGTGGGAGGCATGTAGGTCATGCGGCCCACGCTAGGTAGGCGGGGTCGGGCCGAACATCCGTACAAGTACTCACTTCGGCCTGGGCCGCGCGGACGACACATCGGCCGCGCGGGTGAGGGCGGAGCGTGCGCTCGCGGGCCCGGCGCCGTGCGGGCGAGCACCGAGCGCGCCGCTCACGGCCTCGCCGCCGCGCGGGCGACGACCGATCGCGAAGTCGGGTGTGGACGCGAGGAGTTCCCCCGGCGACGGCTGCCCCGTCCCTACTCCGCCACCAGGATCTCCAGCCCCGCGTCCCGCAGCGCGTCGAGCGCGTCGGGGTCCGCCGGCCCGCTCGTGATCAGCAGGTCGATGTCGGCCAGCGGGCACACCTCGGCGAGTTCGGTCCGGCCCAGCTTCGAGCCGTCGGCGACCACGACCCGGCGCCCCGCCGCCCGCAACATCGCACGTTTCGCCTCGGCCTCGGGCAGGTTCACATTGGTGATGCCGCCCGTCGGGTGTACGCCGTTGCAGCCGAGGAAGACCGTGTCGGCGTGGATCCGCTCCAGGATGTGGTCGCCGAGCGGGTTGATCAGCGAGTGCTGGAGCGGTCGCAGCGTGCCGCCGGTGACCACGACGGAAAATCGCGGGATCGCCCGCTCCAACTCCAGCGCGATGGTCAGCCCGTTCGTGAAGACCACCAGGTCGCGCAGGTCCTCGCGGTCCACGAGGGCGCGTGCCACGAAGGTGGTGGTGGTGCCGACGTCCAGGACCACGCTCTCCGACGGCGACACCAGCGCCGCCGCGGCCCGACCGATCAGCGTCTTCGCGGGCGAGGCCGAGGTCAGCGCCTCCTCGAAGGACGGCTCGACGCGCGGATCGCGACCGGTGAACATCGCCCCGCCGCGTACCCGGCGTACCCGACCCTGGCGCTCCAGTACCTCCAGATCGGCCCGGACCGTGACGCGCGAGATGCCGAACGCCTCGGCCAGGTCGGTGACCTTGGCGAAGCCGCGATCCGCGATCGTGGCGGCCATCCGGGCGCGGCGGCCTTCGGCGGGCAGACCGTCGGTGTCGTCGTCAGGCATGGGCAGCATCTTGCGGACACCTTCCGAAACTTGTCAAACCGCAGGTGAGGGCGGGTTCGACCGGCTATCGGCAAGCATCAAGCCTGCCAATGCTTTCTAATTGACAAGATTTGGAAAGCTTCGCAAAATGAAGGCATGAAGAAGACGCAGGCCGTCCTGGCCGACGGTCGCGAGATCGTCTACTACGACACGCGGGACGAGGGGGTTCGCGCCGCCGTCGACACGCGCGACCTCGCCCCCGTGGTCAGCGGCTCCGAGATGCGCTACGACCGACTCCTCGACGAGTGGGTCGTGGTCGCCTCGCACCGGCAGACCCGGACCCACCTGCCCGCCGCCGACGCGTGTCCACTGTGTCCGTCCACGCCCGAGCGGGCCACCGAGGTGCCCGAAGCCGACTACGAGGTCGTGGTCTTCGAGAACCGCTTCCCGTCGATGTCCGGCGGCGGCGCCGAGCGCGAACCGCTCGCGCCGGGGTGGGCCGACGACCCGTTCCCGCGCCGGCCGTCGGGCGGGCGCTGCGAGGTGATGTGCTTCACCCCCGAGCACGACGCCTCGTTCAAGGACCTCACCCCCGAGCGGGCCCGCCTGGTGCTCGACGCGTGGACCGACCGCACCGCCGAGTTGTCCGCGCTGCCCGGCGTGGAGCAGGTGTACTGCTTCGAGAACCGCGGCCGGGAGATCGGCGTCACGCTGCCGCACTCGCACGGACAGATCTACGCCTACCCGTTCGTCACCCCGCGTACGGCCGCCATGATCGCCTCCACCGCCGCCCACCGGCACCGCACCGGCCGCAACCTGTTCGAGGACGTGGTCGCCGCCGAGCGCGCCGACGGGGCCCGGATCGTCGCGGAGAACGCGCACTGGACGGCGTTCGTCCCGGCCGCCGCGCGCTGGCCGTACGAGGTGCACCTGTACCCGAACCGGCGCGTGCCCGACCTGCTCGCCCTGGACGAGGACGCGCGCGCCGCGTTCGGCGGGATGTACCTGGACCTGCTGCGCCGCTTCGACCGCCTCTTCGACGGCGAGCCCGCGCCGTACATCGCCGCGTGGCAACAGGCGCCGGTGCGCTCCGGGCGGGTCGACTTCGCGCTGCACCTGGAGCTTTTCTCGATCCGCCGGGCGCCGGGCAAGCTGAAGTACCTTGCCGGAAGCGAATCGGGGATGGGCGTGTTCATCAGCGACGTACCGCCGGAGACGGCGGCGGCGCGACTGCGGGAGGTCGGCGAATGAGGCTCATGGTCACCGGCGGCGCGGGCTACGTGGGCAGCGTGGTCGCCGCCCACCTGGTCGAGGCCGGGCACGACGTGGTGGTGCTCGACGACCTGTCCACGGGGCATCGCGACGCGGTGCCGGAGAAGGCGGGGTTCGTCCGGGGCCGGGTCCAGGACGCCGCCGGGCACCTCGACGCCTCCTTCGACGCGGTGCTGCACTTCGCCGCCTCGTCCCTGGTCGGCGAGTCGGTCACGCACCCGGGGAAGTATTGGCACAACAACGTCGGCGGCTCGCTCGCGCTGCTCGACGCGCTGCGCACGCACGGGATCGACCGCTTCGTGTTCTCCTCCACCGCGGCGGTCTACGGCGCCCCGGAGGTGTCGCCGATCACCGAGGACGCGCCGAGTGCGCCGACGAACCCCTACGGCGCCTCGAAGGCGGCGGTGGATCAGCTGATCGCGTCGTATTGCGCCGCCTACGGCCTGCGCGCGGTGAGCCTGCGCTACTTCAACGTGGCGGGCGCGTACGGGCGTTACGGGGAGCGGCACACGACCGAGACCCACCTGATCCCGCTGGCGCTCCAGGTACCGCACGGCACGCGCGGCTCGGTCGCGCTGTACGGCACCGACTACCCGACGCCCGACGGTACTTGTGTGCGCGACTACATCCACGTCGCCGACCTGGCCGACGCGCACCTGCTCGCGCTGGACGCCACCGCCGAGGGCGGCGCGGCGAGCGGACACCTGGTGTGCAACCTCGGGAACGGGACGGGCTTCTCGGTCCGCGACGTGGTGGACGCGGTTCGGGTGGTCACCGGCTGCGCGGTGCCCACGCACGAGGCGCCGCGGCGGGCGGGCGATCCGCCGGTACTGGTCGCCTCCGCCGACCGGGCGCGCGAACTGCTCGGCTGGCGGCCCACACGCACCTCCCTGGAGGACATCGTGGCGGACGCGTGGTCCTTCCTGCGCGAGGGTGAGGCCGGTCGGTGAGCGAGTTCGTCGTCGAGGGGGTCTGGGCGGCCCCGGGTCGGGTCAATGTGATCGGCGAACACACCGACTACAACAACGGTTTCGTGCTGCCGATCGCGATCCCGCACACCGCGCGCGCGTTCGTCGGCCGGCGTGCCGACGGCCGGCTGCGACTCGCGTCCACCCACGCCGGGAGCGAATCGGTCGACCTCGCGATCGCCGACCTGGCGCCCGGCGCGCTGTCCGGGTGGACGGCGTATCCGGCGGGCGTGGTGTGGGCGATGCGGGCGGCCGGGTACGACATCGGCGGCGCGGACATCCGGATCGACAGCGACGTGCCGGTGGGCGCGGGCCTGTCCTCGTCGGCGGCGCTGTCCTGCGCGGTCGCGCTCGCCTTCGACGACCTGTACGAACTCGGCCTGGACCGGGTCGAGTTGGCTCGGATCGCGCAGCGCGTGGAGACCGACTTCGTCGGCGTGCCGGTCGGCATGCTGGACCAGATGGCCTCGCTCGGCTGCATCGAGGGCCACGCGTACTTCCTGGACTGCCGCGACCTGACGGGCACTCACGTCCCGTTCGACTGCGCGGGCGCGGGCCTGCGCCTGCTCGTCGTCGACACCCGGGCCCGGCACGCGCTGGTGGACGGCGGGTACGCGGAGCGCCGCGCCTCGTGCGAGGAGGCGGCGGCGCTGCTCGGCGTGTCGTCGCTGCGCGAGGTGACCGACCCGGACGCGGCCCTCGCCGCGCTGCCCGACGGCCCGCTGCGCCGCCGGGTGCGCCACGTGCTCACCGAGAACGAGCGTGTGCTGCGTGTGGTCGAGGCCCTGCGTGACGGCGATGTCCGGGCGATCGGCCCGGAGTTGACCGCGTCGCACGCGTCGATGCGCGACGACTACACGATCTCGTGCGCCGAGTTGGACACGGCGGTCGACACCGCGCTCGCCGAAGGCGCCCTCGGCGCCAGGCTGGTCGGCGGCGGCTTCGGCGGCTCGGCGATCGCCCTGGTCGACGAGACCCGCTGCGCCGAGGTGACCACGGCGATCGAGAAGGCCTTCGCGGCCCGCTCCTTCACGCCACCACGCTTCTTCCAGGCGGTCCCCTCGGCAGGAGCCCGCCGAGAGCGCTGAGCAACGGACACACGGCGCGGGCGGCCACCCGACTTCGATCGAGTAGCCGCCGGCCGCCGATGACGCCATTCCACCAACGGTTACGCCACACACCGGGCGCACCCGCCGGCGCACGTTCTGTCACCACGCGCCGACTACCGGTCACCCGTGTCGGTGTGTCCGGGCCCTGGCGGCTCGATGTGTTTGCCTCCGGCAACCACGCTTGCGACGGGCGGCCGGATCGGGCGGTCCGTCACCTCGCGGATGCCGACGTGTCCGCTCTGGCCGCGACGCTGTTGCGGCCACCGCATGCGGAGGAGCCCGCTCGGGGGCGGGCTCGGCTGGTAGGCCGCGTCGGCTTGGAGGGCTCGGGCCACGGTGTGCGGGGTGCCGGTGTACATGTTGCCGACTGCCAGGTAGTCGGCCGGCGTGAAATCGGCGGGAAGCGGCCCGACGCGCGGGCCTGGGCGAACCAGGGGCCAGGTGTTCGGCGAGGGCGTCGGGGGCGTCCGGGTGGATCGGGCGGGACAGGCGGGACAGGCGGGACAGGCGGGACAGGCGGGACAGGGCAATCCTGGGCGGTGCGTGGCAGGCCAGGTGTGCCGCCACCTCACGGTCTCCCCCGCCGGAGTCGAGCCGGCGTCCTTTCGATGCCTCCCCCCGCCGACCCCGTGCCGCCCGGCAAGGGGAACAGGCCGGCCGCATGCTCTCGGAAGCGCGCTGTGCGGGGGTCGCGAGTGCACGGGTCGGAGCCCGCCCCGAGGGCGGGTTCGAGCCGGCTGCCGCTGAGCGTGTCCGGTGCGGCGGCGTCCTCGGTGAGCCGGAGCGGGTGCTTTGTCGTGGCCACCTCGACCGCCCGCGCGAGCCGCGGGGTCATCCGTTTCCCGCCGGGCCTGGACCGAACGGTTGCCCACGCGCCGCGTCCTCTTCCCCCGCCGCGTACCGTGACGGCATGAGCAACCTCGATACCCGACCGACCCTGACCACGTGCGGTGGCCGGGCCGACGTGTCGGGCGAACCCGTGCGCGAGCTGCTGAAGTCGCGCGATGTACTGCTGGGCGAGAGCCACATGGTCCGTCGCCTGCTGCCGAGCCTGGGTCGGCGGATGATCGGCGCCTGGTGCTTCGTGGACCACTACGGGCCCGACGACATCGCCGATCAGCCCGGCATGCAGGTCCCGCCGCACCCGCACCTGGGCCTGCAGACGGTGAGCTGGCTGCGCGAGGGCACCGTGCTGCACCGGGACAGCCTGGGCAGTCTGGCCACCGTACGGCCCGGCGAGTTGGGGCTGATGACGTCCGGGCGAGCCATCTCGCACTCCGAGGAGTCGCCGAAGGAGCACGCCCGGCTGCTGCACGGGGCCCAGCTGTGGGTCGCGCTGCCGGACGCGCACCGGCACGTGGACCCGAGCTTCGAGCACCACACCGAACTCCCGCGGGCCACCGGCGGCGGCCTGACCGCCACGGTGATCATGGGCACGCTGGACGGCGCGACCTCGCCGGGCACCGCCTACACCCCGCTGGTCGGGGCGGATCTGACGCTGGCGCCGGGCACGGACGTACGGCCACCGCTGGAGCCGGACTTCGAGTACGCGGTGATGTCGATGTCGGGCGAGGCCGAGGTGGACGGCGTACCGCTGACGCCCGGCGGGCTGCTGTACCTCGGCTGTGGGCGCACCTCGTTGGCCATCCGCTCCACCAACGGCGCGGACCTGATGCTGCTCGGGGGCGAGCCGTTCGCCGAGGAGATCGTGATGTGGTGGAACTTCGTGGCGCGCACCGGTGAGGAGATCGCGACGGCGCGCACCGCCTGGGAGAACGGCTCGGACTTCGGCACCGTCACCGGCTACGCGGCGCCCCGGATGCACGCACCGGAGCTGCCGTCCGTACCGCTGCGGGCCCGGGGACGCGTGCGCTAGCCGTATCGATCCCGACCGGCGGGACCACGGTGCGCCGCACCGACCCCGCCCCGTACGCCGACCGGGCCGGCTCTCGGCCCGGTCGGCGTACGGGACCACACAGGCGACACGAGCCGACCGGCACCCGGCTCAGCGAATACCCGCCGCCGTCCGCCGCGCGGCCTCCACGATCTCGTCCAGGTGGCCGCCGTGCGCCCCGTGCCAGTACACCCGGTCGCAGGCCCGGCACCGGGCGAACGCGTCGACCTTGTCCAGCGTGCCCGCCTCGACCTCGGACTCGACCTCCTCGCGGGTGGCCGCACGCAACTCGCCGTTGCACGCCGTACAGCGTGTCCAGGGCGCGAGCGGCAGCGCGAACCGGCGGAGCAGGTCGTCGAGTTGGGCGTCGGCGCGGATCCCGTACACGTACGCCCCGAACCACAGGTTCTTGCGCCGCAGCAGCCCGCGGTCCTGGGTGAGCAGCACCCGGCGTTCGGCGTTGGCCTGGATCACCAGGGTCGGGTCGTCGCAGTCGTTGTGGTACGCGGTGTCGATCCCGACCAGCCGCATCCGGCGGGCCAGCGCGCCCAGGTGCACGTCGAGCAGGAAGCGCGGTGCCTCGTCGGCGAATTCCGGAATCGCCTGCGGGCGCCGGATCGGCAGCACGTCGACCACCTCGCCGCCCACCGGTCGATATCCCGAGGCCACCTCGCGGCCGTCCACGAGCAGTCCGCCCACCTCGGGCAGCGGCGGGCCGACCGATTCGACCAGGTGCCCGAGCGTCGATTCCCCGTCGGCGGGGGCGGTCACCGGCAGTCCGCGCAGGCGCGGCGGCAGGAACTGTTGCAGTTCGGCGGGGATCTGAAGCAGCACGTCCGATCGATTCACCGGCCAAGCATCGCACCGCCGACACCCGCCGCGCCCGTGGTTTCCGAGCACCCCCGGCACCCCCGTCGCCCCGCCGCGCCCGGCCGCCGGACTGCCGGGCTGCCGGGCTGCCCGACGGGCGCCGGGGAATACCGAGGTCACCCGCATTGGGCCGACCGGGCATCGGGTCGTGGAATAACCGGGTGCCCGTCCGCATTGAAGCACGCGTCGGGACAGACTTCGAAAACTCCGGGAGGCGTCCATGGCTCGCAGTGAGCTTCGTCCGATCGTGAAGCTTCGGTCCACCGCCGGGACCGGATTCACCTACGTGACCCGAAAGAACCGGCGCAACGATCCGGACCGGATGACGCTGCGCAAGTACGACCCGGCCGCCGGAAAGCACGTGCTGTTCCGCGAAGAGCGATAAGCACGCGGATTTCGGGCCGAAATCGAAAGGGCCACCCGCTCGTATCGAGCGGGTGGCCCTTCGACCGCCCCCATTCGACCGCCCCCTACGAAGGCGACTCGTCCGCGTCGTCCCCCACCAGGTCGTGCCACCAGCCGAGTTCGCGCAGCACCGCCATCCCGCGCGGCCCGGACGCCGCGAGGCCGGATACGAGCGCCTTGCGCAGCTGATTCCGCTCGAAATCGTCGGCGTCCCCGAGCAGCGCGAGCAGCTCGCCGGCCGGCGTGCGGGGTGTGGCGGAACCGGCAGGTGTACCAGGCACACCAAATGCACCAGGCGCACCATCGGCACCCCGCATCATTCCCCGATCGTCCAGATGGTCCACTACGGCCTTGATCTGATCGGGAAATCGGGTCAACCAGTAGGCGATCAACGTCTCCGGCCCCTCCCGAATCAGCTCCCGGTGAAACTCCATCCGCTTCAGGGTCAGCCGCTGCCGCTCCATTTCCAGCAAAATCGCCGCCCTCGCCCGGTCCAACTCCTCGCGAACATCGGCCGATATCGGCTCCGTCCGCAGGAACGCCCCCACCGGTCGATAACCGAGCCCGTATTCCGCGAGCACGATCGTGTGCGACAACGCGACATCGACCGCGTCCTGCAACCGCGCCTCATCCACATCGGCCGCAGCATCCGCACCATCCGCACCGACCGCGCCGCCCGCACCCGCCAGCGCCCCGCGAATCCGCTTCTCCACATCGCGATACACGAACGCCCCGGCGTCCACCGCCCGATGCCGGGCGACCGCCCTCGGGTCGTGCACCCACCAGCGCAGCTGTACCTCGACCCGGCCGGCCCGTCCCCCCGCCGCGCCGACCCGCACCTCGAACGTACGCACCTCGGCGAACTCGCGGACGGTGACCCACCACAGCTCGGCCGCCCCGCGTATCTCCGCGAAGGTCGGCGCCGGCCCCGCGCTCGACGGCACCGCAAGCATCCGGCGCACCCGCCGCGCACGCCGGCCCAGGCGATACCGGAGGTAGGCGCCCAGGCGCGATCCGCCGACGGGGTGGACCACGGACACGGGTTCGTCGATCATGCGCGGGTACCCCCGTTCGGCCCGAGGATCGGCTCCTCGAACGCCCGGATCGCCGGTTCGAGCACCCCGATGTCGATCACCTCGCCGTTCGGCAACCCCTCGTAGGCGAGCCGGGTCAGGTCGAAGGCGAGTCGTTCCAGCCCGTGGTCGCGCCCCGGACCGAACAGCCGCGTCAGGCCCTCCCGCAATGCCGAGGCGCGGGTCGGATCATCCGCCCCGGCCCCGAGCAGTCGGGTGAACAACCGGGCCACGACCGCATATCCGTCCCGATCCGTGACCGCGTTCCGGACCACCGCCAGGAACCGGTCGTCGGCCGGCGACCCGCCCGCCCCCTCGTCGAGCACGAGGTGCGCGGCCAACTCGGCCGCGGCGGCGGCCTCTTCCCAGTCCTCCACCCGCTCCAGGACCGATTCGGCGCGGATGCCCTCCCGACACAGCGCCGCGATGCCGTCCCGGGCCGCCTCGGCCACCGCACGATCCCCGGTCCGGGCCAGGCGCAGCAGTCCGGTCAGGGTCGGGCCGGGATAGACGGAGGCGAGGCCGGGGTAGGCGCGGGCGGCCATCAGGCGCAGCCCCGGGTGGGTGGTGTCCCGGCTCCACGCCTCCACCAGGTGCCGTACCTGGGTGGCCACCACCGCGTCCTGGGCCGCCGCCTTCAGGGCCGACACCGCCATCGTGCGCCGGGCGCCGGTTCGGGCCCAGCGGTGGATCGGGGCCAGCGGCCGATGCCCCCGACCCCCGGCCATGAACGCGCCCGCGGCCCGCGCCGCGACCCGGTGGACGTCGGCCGGTTGCCGGGGGGTCGCGGCCAGCCACTCGACCAGCGGGTCGCGCAGGTCGGGGTAGACGTCCCAAACGTGTTCGCGGACCGACGCCGCCCAGCGCGGCCGGTTGAAGCGCACCACGTCCAGCCGGTAGCGGGCCCCGTCCCGGGTGGCGTCGGCGGCGACCGCGGTCGCGTCGATCAGGTCCAGGCGCACGGACCGGGCCTGCGGCGGCCACCCGTCGGCCGACGCGGCCGAGGTCGGCAGATGCTCGGCCAGCATCGCGCGCAGCGCCGCGGCCCGCTCGGCGACGATGCCGTAGTCGTGCCCCTCGAACACCGCGGCGGCGATCATCAACGCCCAGTCGGCACACGCCGGATGGGCCCGCAGCCAGCCGGCCACCGCCGCGTGCTCACGATCGCGCAGCGCGTTCAGCACCTGGGTCCTGGTGAACCTGCCGTCGGCGAAGCCGGCCAGTTCGGCGGCGATCCTCGCGGCCCGTGCGGGCCGGCCGCCGTCGGCGCGCACCAGTTCGGCGATGTCCTCGTCCACCAGGTCCAGGTGCCGGCGCTCCCAGCCCGGCCCCAGGCGGTCGGTGAGGTGGCTGTGCAGCACCTGGACCGGATCGGGTCGGGCGCACGGTACGTGCCACGGCGCCCAGACGCCGAGCATCGGTGCGCCGACGACCGCCGTGGCGACCAGGACGCTGCCGCGCTCGACCAGGCGGCGGCGCAGCAGTTCCAGGTCGTCGCGGGTGTAGCCGGCGAGCGCGTCGGCGCGGACGGAGTCGACCACATAGCCCCGGCCGCGCTGGATCCGACGGGTGGTCAGGTCTTCCTCGGGATCGAGCGCGATCACGCTCTCCACGTGCTGATCCTGCATCAGGTGCAGGGCCAGCGTGCGTTTTCCGGACCGGGCCTCGCCGGTGAGCAGGATCAGCTGCCGGGACATCATGCCCTGGGCGCGCAGATAACCCTTGGGCGGCACGAACGTACGCCGGACCAGGTCGCTCTCCTCCGACCAGATCGGTCCCTCGCGGGCCTGGCGCGGCCGGTGCGGCGCGGCGGGGGGCGAACCCGCGCCGAAGTGGTGCCGGCCGGTCCCGTCGGGGGTGACGATCACCGTCGCGGCCGACTCGGCGGGCCCGAACTCCTCGTCGGACCACGCCCCGTCGGCCGGCCCGGGGCCGGCCGGCGACACCGGCGTGCGGGCCCCGCCGCGGGGTTCGCTCGGTGCGTCGACGTCCTCGGGGGCGAACGGATCAGGTGCGTCGAACGGATCGAACGGGTCGAACGGATCGAGCGCGTCGAACGGGTCGAGCGAGTCGACCGGGTCGAGCGGTCGCTCCTCGGGGTGGGTCATCTCAGACGCCCCGGGCCGGGGCGGCGACGTGCGGATCGTCGTCCGGGTCCCGGTCGTCGCGGGCCGCGCGCGGGGCCCCTGCGGGCGCGAGCGTGTGCCGGTGGTGGTCGAACGGCTCGGCGTCCACGGCGGACGACGACCGGATCGGCGGGAGGTCGGACACGGATTCCCCCTTCGGTGAGCGTGTGGCCACGCTGGGTTCGTCGGGTCCACCGTGCCGCAGCCGTGGCGTTCTTGCGGGCTCCGTTCGAATTCGGGACGGCGGTTCGTGACATCACGGCCGAGCAATTCGCCACCTTCACTGACGAATCGCCGGCGGCGAGGAAGCGTGTCCCGTCACCGCCGGCCACCGCCGAATCGCACCCGGTTGCCGGGCCCGCGACCCGGACAGGGCCTAGGCTCGCTCGTATGGTGATCACCATCGATCCGGCCTCGTCCGTCGCACCGTTCGAGCAGATTCGGGGGCAACTCGCCGATCAGGCCCGGGCCGGCACACTGCCCGCCGGCACCAGACTGCCGACCGTACGCGGCTTGGCCGGCGAACTCGGCCTGGCGCCCAACACGGTCGCGCGCGCCTACCGCGAACTGGAGGCGGACGGCGTGATCGAGACCCGCGGCCGCTCGGGCAGCTTCGTCGCCGCGGTCGGGGACAGCGCGCACCGGGCGGCGAGCGAGGCCGCGCTCGAATACGCGCACCGCGCACACCGACTCGGCCTGACCCGCGACGAGGCGATCAGCGCCGCACTGGGCGCGGTCGAGGCGGCCTATCCAAGCTAGCGCGTGTCCTGGAACTCCCGCCGAGGCTCCCCGAGCCCTTGTCCGGCCGCCCGGAAACCGCACCGCTATGGGTAAACCCCTGTACGGACGGCCCGGGGCACCGGATCATCGAAATCATGTCGATGCCTCGCCAGACGCCCCGCCCATCGGATGGGGCGCCGAATTCAGCCGGTGACGACCCATCAACGCTGTTGCCCTTCGTGTTCGGACTCGACGACGCGGACACCCCGTACGACGCCGTGGACGGACTCGCCCTCGCCGCCTTCCTGACCGGCGCCCAGCCGTGGGCCAGGACCACCCGACTGGACCGGGTCAAGCCCGGCGCCCGACTCGTCCCGCGCGGCGCCAGAGTGGTCCGCGCCGTGGAGGAGGACGACCGTTCCTCCCAACTCGCCGTCGGTGACGGCTGGACCCTGCGGTCGGTGCGCTGGCGCAGCGGCGGCGGCGAGGTGACCGTGACCGCCGTCGACGAGAAGGTCGGCCGCGCGGTGTTGAAGAAGGCGGTCAAGGGCGCGGCGGCCGACCCGCCGCCCAAGGACGAGGCCGTGGCGATGGGCTTTTGGTACTTCTCCGCCCGGCGCGGCCCGTACCGCACCACCCGGGCGATCACCGCCGCGCCCTGGGAGGACATCCGCCGCAACTACACCGGTCCGACCGCCGGCGCGTTCGACCGGCTGATGAAGGTCACCCCCGACGACGTGTCGGGGCGGTTGATCCTGCTGCACGGGCCGCCCGGCACCGGCAAGACCACGGCGCTGCGCGCGCTGGCCCGCTCGTGGCAGGACTGGTGTCGGATGGACTGCGTCCTGGACCCCGAGGCACTGTTCGGCGACACCGGCTACCTGATGGACGTCGCGATCGGGCGCGGCGACGAGGACGAGGAGTCGCACGACAAGTCGAAGAAGCAGAAGTGGCGGCTGCTGGTCCTGGAGGACTGCGACGAGTTGATCCGCGGCGAGGCCAAACGTTCGGCGGGTCAGGCACTGTCCCGGCTCCTCAACCTCACCGACGGCCTGCTCGGCCAGGGGCGCAACGTGATGGTCGCGATCACCACCAACGAGAGCCTGGGCCGACTGCACCCGGCGGTGGTGCGCCCCGGTCGTTGTCTGGCCCAGATCGACGTCGGCCCGCTGGAGTTCGCCGAGGCGCGCGAGTGGCTGGGCACCGCCGACGGCATCGGTACACACGCGACGCTCGCCGAGTTGTACGCGCTGCGCAACGGGGCGGCGCCGGTGGAGATCGAACGGCCCCGGCACGGGGGCGAAGGGTTGTATCTCTAGCTAGAGTTTCGGCCGTGAGTGACGAGGTTCGTACGACTGCTTCGGCATCGGATCCGTCGGGGGCGGAAGGGCGGTGGACGGACCTGCGATGGTTGGTCAACGCTGATCCGGAGCGGGTCATGGGGTTGCCGGCTTCCGATGCGACTTCCGATGCGCGACTGATGGCTGCGGTCTACCGGGCGTCGGTGGACGTCCACCGGGACGTGCCACCGTGGGTGCGGCGGCAACTGCTGGCCCTGGACGCGGCTCGGTACGGGGACCGGGAGTTGTCCGCGCGGATAGCCGCCGTGCCGGTGGAGGATGTCTTCGCCGAGCCGTGGCGGGTGCTGTGGTCCACCGGCGCGCGGAGTGACCCGCACTTCCGGATGAACCCGTCGGGTCACACCGGCGGTGTCGACGCGGTGGTGACAACCTTCTCGGATGGCCGCCACGTCGTGGTCACCGGCAGCAAGGACCGGACGGTCCGGGTGCGGGACCTTGAGACCGGCCGGCCGGTCGGCGAACCCATGGGCGACCTCGACGGCAGGGTGTGGGCGGTGGCGACGGAGGTCGTGGACGGTCGAACATACGTCGTCACGGCCGGCGACTGGGCGGTACGCGCGTGGGACCTGGCCACCCGACAGCAGACGGGCGAGCTGCCGGGGATCAACGGTGAGGTGTGGTGTCTGGGCACCGCTGTCGTCCACGGGCGACCGTGTGCGCTCGCCAGCGACGACGACGTGTCCGTGCGGGTCTGGGATCTGGTCAGTGGGGAACAGGTCGGCGAACTCACCGGACACGACGACTTCCTGATGGCCGTCGACACGCTGGTGATCGATGACAGACCCCATGCGGTGGGCTGTATGAGCGGCGGCTCGGTCCGGCAGTGGGACCTGACCACCGGACAATCGGTCGGGGAGCCTCTGCCGGGCCACGACGGCGAGGCGTGGGCGGTCGCGACAGCGGTCGTCGGCGGCCGAGCCCACGCGATCACGGCAGGTCACGACGCCACCGTGCGCGTATGGGACCTGGTCATGGGACGGGAAGTCGGCAGGCTGGTCGGCCACGAAGGCACCGTGTCCGCGGTGGTGACCGCGGTGATCGGTGGAGAACTCAGGGTCGTCACCGGTGGTTCGGATGGAACGGTGTGCCTGTGGGAGCCGGCTACCACGCGGCAAATCGGCCGGGAACTGGTGTTCCCCGCGCCGGTCCACGCGCTGACCGTGACCCCGGAAGGCTCGCTCGTGGTGGGCTTCGGCGGCGACGTCGCGGCCCTGTCCCTGCATGCCGACCCCGGCTCCATGTGACCGTGAGCCGTTGGCGGTGTGACCGGATGGTTGCCGGCCCGTCCGGCGACGAGGACAAAGCGCGGCCGGCGGCTGCACAACCCGGCGAACCTACACGGACAGAGCACCAGCGCCGCACACGGTCCCCGAGCCGCGATCGGCTCGGGGGGTCCGTGCGGGGAGCGCCGACTCGCGGGCCGGCGCGGGAGCGACCGGCTACACGTCGAGGTCCACCACGACCGGTGCGTGGTCGCTGGTGCCCTTGCCCTTGCGGGCCTCGCGGTCGACGTAGGAGTCGGTGACCGCGGCGGCGAACGGCGCGTTGCCGTAGACGAGGTCGATCCGCATGCCCTTGTTCTTCGGGAACCCCAGCTCGCGGTAGTCCCAGTAGGTGAACGGCACGTCGTACTTGAGCGCCCGGGGCATCACCTCGCGCAGCCCCACACCCTCCAGCGCGGTGACCGCGTCCCGCTCCGCCTGCGTGACGTGCGTCGAGTTCTCGCCGAACAGCGAGATGTCCCAGACGTCCTTGTCGGTGGGCGCGACGTTGAAGTCGCCGAGCACGGCGAACGGCAGCGGGCCGGCCGCGTCGGCGGCGACCGCGGCGCGCAGCGCGCCCAGCCATTCCAGCTTGTAGGCGTAGTGCGGGTTGTCCACCTCGCGGCCGTTGGGCACGTACACCGACCAGAGCCGCACGCCGCCGCACGTCGCGGAGATCGCCCGGGCCTCGTGCGGGCCGTCGACCTCGGGGAAGCCGGGGCCGGGCGTCAGCCCGATGGTGACGTCGTCGAGGCCGACCTTGGACAGGATCGCGACGCCGTTCCAGCGCCCGCCCGCGTTGACGGCGGAGGTGTAGCCGGCCTCCTCCAGCTCCTTCAGCGGATACGCCTCGGGCGTGGACTTCAGCTCCTGCAGGCACACCGCGTCGGGTGCGGCCCGCTCCAGCCACTCGAGCAGCTTGGGCAGCCGGGCCCCGATCGAGTTGATGTTCCAGGTGGCGACCCTCATGTGAACCTTCCAGGGCGGACGACGGCGATCGGGGCCGCCCGGACGAGTCCGGGCCTGCCCTCGGCCATTCTCCCTCGCCGGGGTGACAGGGCCCGGCGGCTCTGGGCGCGGCGGGTGCGGTAGGCATGGGGTATGGACACCACTCCGGACACCACTTCCCCGGCCGGCTCCGACATCGCCGAACTGACCGCCGCGATCGCCGCGTTCTCCGCCGAGCGGCACTGGCAGCCCTTCCACACCCCGAAGAACCTGGTGATGGCACTCAGCGTGGAGGCCTCGGAGCTGGTGGAGATCTTCCAGTGGCTGACCCCCGAACAGGCCGACGACGTGATGTCGGACCCGGAGCGCGGCGAACACGTCCGCGAGGAGATCGCCGACGTCCTGTCCTATCTGCTGAGCCTGGCGAACCGACTCGGCATCGACCCGGCCCAGGCCCTGCGGGACAAGATGGTGAAGAACGCGATCAAGTACCCGCCGGGCGCGCCGGGCCTGTAGGCCCACCGGGCGGGTCCGGGTGGATCGAGCCCCGGGCACCCTGCGCGCGAGGCGGTGAAACCGCCGGCCCGGGGAGCGTTTCGGGCCGGCGGGGGATTGTGGTGGGCGGGTCACCGGGGTCGCCGGACGAGCCGGTGACCCCGGGTCGGGCGCCCCCGAACGCGCCCGCCGACCCCGCCCCGGGACCGGTGGACCGTCGACGCCGAGGCTCAGGCGTCGTACCCGGCCCCCGCCCCCAGGCAGGCGTCCATCGCGCGACGATTGCGTCGGATCTCGGCCGGCGTGCCCTCCGCAACCACGCGGCCGGTGTCCAGGACGGTGACGCGATCGCACAGCGCCTCGACGAAGTCGATCCTTCGATCCACCACGATCAGGCCCACGCCGTCCGCCGCGACCCCCCGCAGCAGTACCAGCAGCGCGTCCGTCTCGCGGGCGTTCAGCCCCGCGCTCGGCTCGTCCAGCATGAGCACCCGGGGCACCGCCGCGATGCCCCGGGCGATGTCGAGCAGCCGACGTTCCCCGTACGTCAGCACGTCCGCGCCCCGCTGCGGCCGTCCCCCCGGCCCGGCCCGGTCCGTCCCGATGCCCCGTTCCAGGTCCACCCGCGCCAGCAGCGGGTGCAACAACCACGCGGCGAGCAGACCCCGATGCCGGGTGTCGGAGCGGGTGAGCACGAAGTTGTCCGCGCCGGACAGCGCGCGAACCGGTTGCGGGGTCTGGAACATCCGGACCAGACCGGCGCGGCGCGAGCGTTCGGGGCTGCCCAGCCGTACCGGCAGGCCGTCCACGAACAGCGCGCCGGTGGCCGGCACCACCCCGGTGAGCGCGTTCAGCAGCGTGGTCTTGCCGCTGCCCGCGGGGCCGACCACGCCGACCACCTCACCGCGCTCGACCCACATGGACACCCCGTCCACGGCGGGCATCCCGGCGAACTCCACCCGCAGGTCCCGGGCCCGCAACACGGGCCGCCGGACCGGGTCGATGCCGACGGCCGGAATCGGTTCCGGTCCCGAGGCGAACAGCGGTACGGGATCCGGGATCTCGCCGTCGGCCGGCGAGCGCAGCGCCCGAACCCGACCCCGGGCCGAACGCGCCCGCCGAGCACATCCCGGGTCCGAGCCGAGGCGCGTCGGTCTACGCGCCTCGGCATCGGACCCTCGCCACGGGCGGCGCGCGGGATCGAACGCCATACCTGACACGGCGTCACCCCCCACCCGCGCGCCACCCGTATCGGGAGCCGTACCCGGGCTCGGGTCGACGGTCGAACAGGGCTCCCCCGCCCCGTCCGGCCCCGACCCGGGGACACCCGGGACCACTCCCGCGTCCCGGCCGGGGGACGCCGACTCCCCTCCTGACCCGGCGTCACCTCCCGGCCACGACACGTATTCGGTGCCGGTTGCATACCTACCGGCTCTGTGCGTCCCGCTCGGACGCGGCACGATCGCCGACAGCCGTGTGGGGTAAGGGATCACGCCCACCTGGCCCGGTAACCGGTGCTCATCGAACGGGAGTTGATTCACCCACGCGGCGACGCGGCCGGGTGCCGCACCCGCGGGATCGCCGAACTCGACGGCGGACACGGCCGTTCGGCCGGACTCGCCGGCGCGGGACGGCGCGACTGAGGTGCCCATGGTCAGAACGCACCCGTGCGGGGTGCGCGAACGGGACTGGAGTCGCCGATCCAACCGGCCCACCCGGTGGCCACCAGCTCGGTGTGCGCGGGTACGCCGCCGTCGGTCGAGGACGATGCCCCGGCCGGACCCGGACGTGGTGTCACCGCTCGCGTCGTGTCTGTGACGCGGGCCGGTGGTGCGACATGGGTTGCGATGTGTGCTCTGTGCGGTGCCGTCGTACGAGCCATGGGAGCCAACGCCTTTCGCGTCGTCTCCCCGCCCGGCCATCCCCCACGGACTCCCGGATGCGGCACAAGCTAGACCGCAACCCCCGTGCGCCGCAAGGCCCTTGACAGGGAATCGGGATCTGGCGTAGAAGGTTCAGCACAATCTAACAAATGTTAGATAGGCAGTTCGGATCTCCCTGAAGGCATCCCCCACTGAATCAACGGCAACCGCTCCACCTGCGGTTAGGCTGCACGGCACCTGGCAGTACGCGGCAGCAGTCAACCCGCCGGACCGAGAACGGGCGCTCATGGCACGCAGGAAGACGGAACCCGAAGCACTTCCGCGCCGGGAGGTGATCCTGTCCGAGGCCGCCGCACTGTTCGCCCGCAAGGGCGTCGTCGCGTCAACGGTTCGTGAGATAGCCGACGCGTCGGGCATTCTCGCGGGCAGCATCTACCACTGGTTCGGTTCGAAAGAGGACTTGATCGACGAGATCCTCACCGCCGCGATGCGCGACCTCGCGACGTGGTACGACGAGGCGTTCGCCGACGCGCGCACCGCGTCCGACCGGCTGCGCGGACTCGTGCACGCCGCGTTCCGGACCATAGAGCACCACCCCGACGCGGCCGTGATGTACGTTCGCGACTACGCCTACCTGGCCACGCTGCCGCGCTTCGCGCACCTGGCGGCGGACGGCATGCGGGTCCGCGATCTGTGGCTGAACACCCTTCAGGAAGGCATCGATTCCGGAGAGTTCCGCGCGGACCTGGATCCGGAGCTGGCCTACCGCTACCTCGCCTACCCGCTGTGGCTCACGGCCGGGTGGAAGTCGACGATCGACCGGACCCTGTCCGAACTGGAGACCCAATTCACGGCGCTGGTACTCGAAGGCGTCACCCCGAGGAACTGACGAAGCGTCCCGGTCACCGACCGCGCCGGCGCCGGTGAGGTGTCCCGAGCGTTCGCGAAAGGACCACACCATGCACGTCGACGGTTTCATCGCGCCCGGATTCGCGCCCGTACAGGCCGCGTTCGAGGAGAACTTCGCGATTCACGGCGAGGTCGGCGCGGCGCTCGCGGTTCGACTGCGCGGCGCGCCCGTGGTGGACCTGTGGGGCGGACTGGCCGAACCGATCTCGGGCCGAAGCTGGGAGCACGACACCGTACAGGTGGTCTGGTCGGTCACCAAGGGCCTGGTCGCGACCTGTCTGGCGATCCTGATCGACCGGGACCGGCTCGACCCCGCGCTGCCGGTGTGTCGCTACTGGCCCGAGTTCGCGGCGGCCGGCAAGCAGGCCGTGACGGTGGCCCAACTGTTGTCCCATCAGGCCGGGTTGCCCTTCCTCGACGAGCCGATCACGCTCGACCAGGTGGCCATGCCCGACGCGCTGGCCGACGCGCTCGCCGCACAGCGTCCCGTCTGGGAACCGGGGACGGCGCACGGCTATCACGCGGTGACCTGGGGCTTCTACGCGAGCGAGCTGATCCGGCGGGTGGACGGGCGCACGGTCGGCGCGTTCCTGGCCGAGGAGGTGGCCGGACCGCTGGGTCTGGACGCGCATATCGGCCTTCCCGCAGCGGAGTTGCCCCGGCTGGCGCATCTGACCACGATCGCCCCGAGCGATCCCGCCCTGCTCGACCTCGGCTCCGAACTGGGCCGCACGATGCTGGCGCTGCCCGAACTGGCCGCGCCCGGCGCGGATCACGACCCGAGCGTGCTCACCTGGGAGGTGCCCTCGGGCCTGGGCGTCACCAACGCGCGTGCGCTGGCCCGGGTGTACGCGATGCTCGGCGCGGGCGGCACACTCGACGGGGTGCGCCTGCTCTCCCCCGAAACGGTCGCCGACGTGACCTCGACGGTGGTCGCGGGGCCGGACCGCATCCTCGGCGACCACACCGCGTTCAGCCTCGGCTTCATGAAGCCGGAGACCACGTTCTTCGGGGTGTCCCCCGACCCCGCCGCGTTCGGCCACCCGGGCAGCGGCGGCCCCCTGGCCTTCGCCGACCCGGCCACGGGCCTCGCCTTCGCGTATGTGACGAACGGCCAGTCCCCGCTGAACACGGACGTGCGGGCCCTCGGCCTGATCGAGGCGGTCCGGGAGTGCCTGGGGCGGTAGGGCGCGGTCGGGGTCAGCCGGCCGGGCGGCGGGCTCCGACCGGGCGGGCCGTGCGGGTCGGGCGGTTGCCTCGGCGGCGGGAACCGACGACCAGTGCGCCGCCGACCAGGAGCAGCGCGCCGGCGGCCAGGCCCAGCGGGAGCACCGCCCCGGATCCGGTGCCCGCCACGTGGTCGGTGATGGCCCGGCGGGCCAGTACGGCCGGGCCGTCGTGCACGGCCCGCTTGGCGGCGTCGCCGCGATCCTTGTCGTCGCCGTCGCGGGCGCCCGGGGTCTTGGCCCGACGCGGGGGCGCGACCTGCGGCGCGGCGCCCCGACGCGACGCCGGGCGCCCGGGCGGGAGGTCGCCGGCCGGGTCGGCCTCGGGCCGCGCCGAAATCGGAGCGGGGGCCGACGGGGCCGCGGCCGATCCGGTGCGCGCGCCCGGGGCGGGCTCGTGCCGCCGGCCCGGGCCGAGGAGCCCCCGGCAGTCGAGGCGGGCCGGGTCGACCCCGGGCGCACGGACCCGGAGGTGATCCCAGCAGCAGGCCGCGGCGTCCCGCGTCGGCCCCGGGGCGGTGGCGCCGACCGCTCGCGGCGTCTCGTCCGGACACCGATCCACGGCGGGCGCCCCGGCGTCCGGGGGGCGGACGCCGGGGCGCGGGGCGGCGCCGCCGGGAGGGCTCGGCAGCGGCGAAAGCGGGTGGCGCACGGCGGCGAGCGGCAGGTGTACGGCCCCGGCCCAAGGATCGCCGGACCCGGATCCCGGCCCGACCCGCGGCGTCGCGGCGGCGCTCGGAACGGCGACCGCGCCGAGCACGACCGCGCCGACAACAACCGCCGCCCGCCTCACCCGCCCGTTTCCGCCTCCACGCACCAGACCACGCTAAGTCACCAAGTGGTTACTCTGTCGCCACCGCGCATACCATTCGCTCGTTCGGCCCAACGTCGCCGACCGGCCCAACGTCCTGATCGGCCCGATCCGCCGCGCCCGGGCTCGCGGGGTCCGCGCTCAGAGCAGCACGGCCTGGCCGCCCGGACCCTCCTCGGTGATGTCGAGGACCGTCGGCGGGCGGCGGCTGGACGGGGGCGGGGGCAGGACCGGCGTCGGGTCGAGCGTGGGGGCCGCGGCGGTGCGCGCGTGCAGCTCGGCGCGGGGTTCGGCCAGATCGGCGAGCAGGCCCAGGACATGGAGCAGGTCGATCAGTTCGCTGGTCAGGTCGGTGGACCAGGTGCGTTCGCGGATGCGTTCCAGGCCCTCGCCCGGGGGTTCGACGCGGGCCGCGATCCACGGTTCGAGGACGCCCGACTCCCACGCCTCGCGCGCGACCGGACCGATCCGGCCGGAGCCGAGCAGGAGCGATCGGGACTCGTCGTCGTAGTGCGCGCCCGCCGGCCGCGCCGGCACCGGCTCGCGGACGAACGGGCGGCGCCCGCCCGGCAGTCGGGGCTTGCCGTCGCCGGGGCGACCGAACCGCGCGCCGAACGTGTGCAGCCCGACCAGCCGGCGGCCGAGGTCGACGCCCGTCGCCCAGACGTCCGGGTCGGCGGTGAGCGGCACCCGCTCGGGGTCCACCGTCACCGCGACGATCCAGGCGAACAGGTCCTCCGCGTCGACCGGGACGCCGAGCCGGTCCGCGAGCAGGTCCACCAGGCCCGGCGCCAGGTTCGGATCCAGGCCCGCCGGGTCCCGGTACAGCGGCGCGATCCGCCCGCCGCGGCCACCGTGGTGCGTCCCGTCCGGGATCAGCGCGCTGCACAACAGCGGCCGGGGATCCCCCGCCTGACGGATCGACAGGTATACCTGTCGGTCTCCGCGCACCCGCCACAACTCGGGCCGGGCGGCGTCCAACACCCGGTGGTCCGCGAGCAGCCACTGCCGATCGAACGGGTGCCGTGCGATCCGCACCAGCCGGGGCGTCGGCCCCACCTCGCGCGCCAGCGGACCGGACGGGGCGTCACATCCGGGCAGCGGCGCGGGAAACGACATCGCCGTTCGGGAACGGGTGGGCCGCAGCAGGGTGTCGCGATCCTCCGCCGCGGCCAGCCGGGCCCAGCGCCGACGCAGCGTCTCCCGCTCGGGTGCGTACACCCAACTCCGCCCGGTGGCGATCCCGGCCGTGCCCCACGGCATCAGGTCGGTCAACGCGACCGGCCCGCCCCCGCTCACATCGCGTGGTCCCACACCCGCCGCTCCTCCCGGTCCGGGTCGCCGACCACCGTCGCCGGCACGTCGAGCAGCATCGTGCGGCGCTCGGTCGGGTCGTACAAGGGCCAGTCGGGCAGCCCGTCGGCGACCGGCGGCCCGCCCGCGACGAACGCCGCCCACGCCTGCCGCATCCGGCCGGACAGCGCCCGCGCCTCGGCCGGCACGCCGCCGGTCAGCCAGCGGCCGAGCGGGGTGTCCAGGGTGCCGAACACGAACGGGATGTCGATCGCGTGCGGCGAACCCAGGCGCTGCGGATGCGCCTTGGGCGCCCAGCGGAAGCGGTACATGTACGCCTGCCCGCCGGCCGCGTGCTGCGCCTCGGCGAGCCGCACCGTCGGTATCCCGTACGACTCGGCGGTGAGCAGCCGGATCCGCCGCGAGCGTCCGTTCAGTTCGGGGTACAGCTCCGCGTATCCGCGCACCAGCTCGGCCAGTCGGTCCGGTCGGCGCAGGTTGGCCAGGTCGGCGGCCACGGGTTCGCGCGCGCCCGACCGCTCGGTCACGACGAACATCTCCTCCTCGTCCTGATTCGACCCGAGCAGGAGCGGTACGTCGCCCCGGATCGTGTGCAGCGGCACCGCCGGCAGCGGCCCGTCGGGATCGACCACCGGCCGGAACACGAACCTCGCGGTACCGCGCCCGATCGCCTCGGCCTGGGCCGCGAGCAGGTCGGGCACGGGCACGTCGACCAGTTCCGCGGCCCGGTCCGGTCCCAGACCGAGCGCGGCCGACACGTGGCCGGTCGCCTCCTCGGCCTCGGGCACCGTGCGCACGGTCTGCGCCCCGCCGCTCTGCACGATCGCGCGGTGGAAGAGGCCGCGGGCGGCGGGCAGCGCGAGCAGGTTCGCGGTGACCTTGCCGCCCGCCGAGACCCCGCCGAGGGTGACCCGACCGGGGTCGCCGTCGAACGCGGCGATGTGCTCGCGCACCCAGTGCAGCGCACGCACCACGTCCAGAAGGGAGTTGGCCGAGGAGTCGGCGTAGGAGTCGCCGAGCAGGTGCCGCAGGTGCAGCAGCCCGAGGACGCCGAGCCGGTAGGCGACGGTGACCACGACCACGCCGTGCCGGGCCAATTCGGAGCCGTCGTAGACCGCCTCGAACGACGCGCCGCTCGTGTAGCCGCCGCCGTGCACCCAGACCAGCACCGGGTGCGGGCCGGGCTCGGCGGGGGCGAAGACGTTCAGGTACAGGCAGTCCTCGTCGATCTCCACCGGCGCGGCGCCGTACTGCCCGATCGGCTGCGGTGCGGCCCGGGCGAACTCGCGGGCGTCGCGCGCCCCGTGCCAGGCGGCCGCGGGGCGGGCCGGACGAAACCGCGCGGGACCCACGGGTGGCGCGGCGAAGGGTACGCCTCGGAAGACCCGGACCCCGTCCGACTCCGCGCCGATCAGCTCACCCAGCGACGTCCGTACACGCACCATGGCATCGAGCATATGGGGCCGGTCGGCGGCCCTGCCGGGGCATCGTCGCGGTGGGAGATACCGCACAGGGCCCGGCAGGGGCGCCGTCGCGATGCGTACTGCCGGGGGATGCGCCGGGGGGTCGGCCGGTATCGCCCCCGGGAGCAGGCTCGGATACTCCGCGTGCCGGATGCCGGGGCCGGGGCGGGCGTGACACGCTTCCCGTGAAACATTCCTCCGTCCGGGAGCCCCGCCTTGACCGTTGTCCTGGGGATCGTTGTGGCCGTCGTCGTGCTCGCGCTGCTGGTCGGCGTGCACCTTTACGTGTGGCGGCGGCTGGTGCGCGACACCACGCGGCCGGGGGTGGTGCGGCGGGTCGGCGCGGGGGTGGTGGTCGCGCTCGGGGTGTCGATGGTGGGCGCGCTGGTGTTGCCGAAGGTGTTCGGCCCGCGCGGCACGGAGTGGATCGCGTGGCCGGGCTTCGTGTGGATGGCCCTGCTGCTGTATGTGGTGCTCGCGCTCGGGGTGTTGGAGCTGCCGCGCCTGTTCGCGTTGCGGGCGCTGCGCCGGCGCGGGGGCGAGGGCGAGGGCGAGGTGTCGCACGCGGTCGCGCCGGTGCCGGTGCCCGTGGGGGCGGAGGCGGCAGAGGCGACGGAGACGATCGAGCCCGGTCCGGAAGCGGCGGCCGGCCCCCGCGGCACGCCGCTCGGCCCGGATCGGCGGCTTGTGCTGACCCGCTCGGTCGCGCTGCTCGCGGCCGGCACCTCGCTGGGCACCGTCGGCTACGGGATGAACCAGGCCCTGGGCGCGCCGCGCACGGTGCGGGTGCGGATACCGGTGGCCCGGCTCGACCCGCGCCTGGCGGGTTTTCGGATCGCGGTGGTGGGCGACATCCACCTCGGCCCGCTGCTCGGCCACGCGCACACCACCCGGGTCGTGCAGACGATCAACCGCACCAACCCGGACCTGGTCGCCATCGTCGGCGACCTCGCCGACGGCACGGCGGCCCAACTCGGCGCCGACGCGGCCCCGTTGCGCCGGCTTTCCGCCCGCCACGGCGCGTTCTTCGTCACGGGCAACCACGACTACATGTCGGGCGCGACCGACTGGATCGCCGAACTGGCCGAACTCGACGTGCGCACCCTGGCCAACGACCGGCTCGAAATCATCCGGGGCGGCGCCGCGTTCGACCTGGCGGGCGTCAACGACGTCACCGGCAAGTCCCACCACGACGGCCCCGACTTCGCCAAGGCCCTCGGCAACCGCGACCCGTCCCGCCCGGTCGTGCTCCTGGCCCACCAACCGGTCCAGGTGAAGGACGCCTCCCGCTACGACGTGGACGTACAACTCTCCGGCCACACCCACGGCGGCCAGATGTTCCCGGTCCAACTCCTGGTCAAGCTCGACCAACCGGCGGTGGCCGGCCTCCACAGGGTCGACGACACCATGCTCTACGTCACCAGAGGCGCCGGCTTCTGGGGCCCACCGGTCCGAGTAGGCGCACCCCCGGAAGTAACGCTCGTGGAGCTACACCCGATGTAACAAACCCAACCTCCGAGGAGCGCAACACCATGAGCGGCACGCCGTAGGAGGACATGGAGCGCGAGTTCGCGTTCACACCCGCCGAGGAGGAGCGCATCGAAGCCGAGCGACGGGCACTCCGAAGCCGAGAACACGGGACGTCCCTCGACACGGACACGCCGGTGGAGGATGACCGCCGCCCCACGACAGCCTGACCGACGCATAGCCCCGCCCTTGCGTCACCGCATCCGCAGCAACGTGCCCGGGTCCAGGGTCACCGGTGCGAACGCAGGCAAGGTGGTCTCGATGCCCGGCTTAGCGGAGGCCGAAGCCACATACGCGTCGCCGTCGAGGGTGTAGGTCTCGACGGTGAGGGTCTTCGGGTCGACGATCCAGTAGGACGGAATGGCCCAACTCGCATACTTCGCGAGCTTATCGACACGATCCCCACCCTCATGGCCAGGCGAGAGAATCTCTACCGCCGTCGCCACGTCTTCGGGAGCAAAAGCGACATCGTCGTCCTCGACTACCTCTATGGCCGCCGCCCGAGTGACGACAGCGATGTCAGGCTGCAAGAGGTCACGAGGGTCACGTCGAACGTTGACATTCTCGTAGACCACGAAATCGAGATCCGAGTCGGCGGCGACCTTTCTGAACAAGGCGGACAGGGTGACGGAGACATGTTGGTGGCGGACCCGGGGGGCCGGAGACGTCATCAGGACGCCGTCCAAGAGTTCGATTCGGTAGGGCGAGGTCTCCTGCGCGACAAGCACGTCATCGACCGTCCACTCATGATCGAAGGCAGGCTGCACGATCTCTCCCCAACGGTTGGTCGTTTCGTTCACAGGATCACCGCCAGTTTGTCAGGAATCGCCGGCCATCTCCCCGGTTTCCCGAATCATGGCCCCGAACACCCCCGGGCGGGGTGACGCCCGTTGGACGTCGACCCCGTCTCGGGAACGATCAGACCGTCTCCGTCATGCCGCCGTCCACCATCAAGTGTGTGCCCGTGACGAAGGAGGCGTCGTCGCTGAGGAGGAAGCGGACCGCTCCGGCGATTTCCTCCGGGCGGCCCAATCGGCGCAGCGGGGAGCTGTTCTCCATGCGTTCCCGGGTGCCCGGGCGGGCGAAGGAGGCGGCCAGCATCGGGGTTTCGATGTAGCCGGGGCAGACCACGTTGCTGCGGATGCCGTGTTCGGCGAGTTTGGCGGCGATCGAGCGGTTGAGCCCGAGCATGCCCGACTTCGACGCGCAGTAGGACGGGTTGAGCGCGTTGCCGACGATCGCGTTCAGCGAGGCGATGCCCACGATCGCGGAGCCGGCGTGTTCGCGCAGGTGCGGGGTCAGCGCCTGGACCAGGAGTGCGAACGAGCGCAGGTTGACGTCCAGGACCCGGTCCCAGTTCTGCGCCGTGACCTCGGTGATCGGGGTCGAGTCGACCACGCCCGCCGCGTGCACGAAGCCGCCGATCGTGCCCAGCGCCTCGACCGAGGCGTGGATCGTGTCCGGATACGCCCCTGTCTCGGTCACGTCGAGGGCCAGCCCGAGCGCCGGCACCCCGTGTTCGGCCGCGATCTCCTTCGCCGCCTCCTCCACCGGGCCCGCCGCGATGTCCCACAGCGCGACCGGCCGACCCGTCGCGGCCAGCGCCCGCGCGGTCGCCCGACCGATCCCGGAGGCGCCGCCGGTGATCACGACGCCGGTGCCGGGTGATGTCTTGTGCGTACCCATTTCGTACTCCTCCGTGGACGGGTGGACCCAAGCATCTGACGTACCGTCAGAACAAAACCAGTGGTAGCACGCCGGCCACGATGGTCTACTCACCGGCATGGCGAAACGACTCCTGGACCTGCTCCTGGTCATCGACGTCGAGGCGACCTGCTGGAACGGTCCGATCCCCGACGGTCAGTACTCGGAGATCATCGAGATCGGCATCGCCACACTCGACGTCACCACCGGCGAGCGCGTCGACCGACACGGCCTCCTGGTCCGACCCACCCACTCCACGGTGAGCACGTTCTGTACCGAACTGACCACCCTCACCCAGGCCGACGTCGACACCGGCCACACCTTCGCCGACGCGTGCGCGCTGCTGCGCACCGAGTTCAAGGCGCACCAGCGGGTGTGGGCGAGCTGGGGCGAATACGACCGGCAGGCGTTCGAGCGCCAGTGCGCGGCCGAGGGTGTGCCCTACCCGTTCGGCACCCGCCACCTCAACGCCAAGACGCTGTACTCGCTCGCCCACGGCCTGGACCGCGAACTCGGCATGGCCGGCGCCCTGGCCCACGCCGGCCTCCCCCTCGACGGCACCCACCACCGGGGCGTCGACGACGCGTGGAACATCGCCGCCCTCCTCGGCGGCGTCCTGCGCGCGTCCCGTCACAACGGCCCGAGCCGGCCGCTCACCCCGCACACCGCAGACGCCCCGCCGGCCTGAGCACGCCAAGCGCCTCGCGCCCGCAGACTCTCAGTCGCCCGTCACCAGCATCGCGGCGCCCACGATCCCCGCGTCGTTGTGCAGCTTCGCCGGCACCAGATCGGCCCGGATCTTAATGAGCGGCAGGAACTTCTCCGGCTTCTTGCTGATCCCGCCCCCGATGATGATCAGCGACGGCGAGAACAACATCTCCACGTGCCGCAGGTAGTCCTGCACCCGCGCGGCCCACTTCTCCCAGGACAGCTCGTGCGTCTCGCGCGCCACCGCCGAGGCCCGCCGCTCGGCCTCGTGCCCGTCCAGTTCCAGGTGGCCCAGCTCGGTGTTCGGCACCAGCCGGCCGTCCACGAACAGCGCGCTGCCGATGCCCGTACCGAACGTCAACATCAGCACCGTGCCGCGCTGCCCGGCGCCCGCGCCGAAGCGCATCTCGGCCACACCCGCCGCGTCCGCGTCGTTGACCATCGTCACCGGCCGGCCGAGCGTCGCGGAGAACAGCGCGTCGGCGTCCAGATCGATCCAGGACTTGTCCACATTCGCGGCCGTGCGCACGATGCCGTCGCGGACCACGCCGGGGAAGGTGATCCCCACGGGCCCCTCGGTGTCCGCGAACTCCGCGAGCACGTCGCGGACCACGCCGATCACCGCCTGCGGTTCGGACGGTTCGGGAGTGAGCAGCCGGACCCGCTCCCGGGTCAGCCGCCCGGCGTCGGTGTCCACCGGCGCGCCCTTGATCCCGGTCCCGCCGATGTCGATGCCCATGACCGGCACGTACGGCTCCTTAGCCCTCGAATTCGCCCTCGAACCCACCCGCGCACCACCCGGCCGGCACCCGGCGGGCGGCCCGCGTCCCCGGGCCGTTACCCCGCCGGCGCGGACCGATTCACCGCAGGTCGGGCAGATCCTCCGGATGCAGCGTCCGCAACTCCTCCATGCCCGCCCCCGGCAGCTGGGCCAACCGGGTCGCGTGCCGCTCGATCATCGCCTCGAAGGTGCGCCGCGCCTCGCGCGCGTTGCCGAACGCGGCACCGCGCGGCAGTCGGCGGAAGTAGCCGAGCAGCGCCTCACACGCCTCGTCGGTGAGCACGTACTCGTGCTCGCGCACCTGCATGAGGGTGATCTCGACCAGGTCGTCGGCCGAGTAGTCCTGGAAGGTGATGGTGCGGGAGAACCGGGACCCGAAGCCGGGGTTCGCGCCGAGGAAGCGCTCCATCTCGTCGGTGTAGCCCGCCACGATCACCACCACGTCGTCGCGGTGGTCCTCCATCATCTTCACCAGCGTGTCGATCGCCTCGCGGCCGAAGTCGCGCGAGGGGTCCGGCGGGGCCAGGCTGTACGCCTCGTCGATGAACAACACCCCGCCCCGGGCCCGATCGAAGACCTCCTTGGTGCGCGGCGCGGTCGAGCCGATGTGCTCGCCGACCAGGTCGACCCGGGATACCTCGACCAGGTGCCCCACCCGCAACACGCCGAGCGCCTGGGCGATCTCCCCGTACAACCGGGCCACGGTGGTCTTGCCGGTGCCCGGGGAGCCGGTGAAGACCAGGTGCCGGCGCAGCGTGGGCGCCTTGAGCCCGGCCTCCTCGCGCCGGCGGCCCACCGAGATCAGGTCGATCAGGTTGCGCACCTCGGCCTTGACCCCGGCGAGGCCGACCAGACCGTCCAACTCGGCCAGCAGTTCGTCCACTCCGCGCCCGGACGTGGTCGCCGCCTCGTCCGCGGCCGCGCCGTCGCGCGCGCCGGGGATCGGCAGCGTGGCGGTCAGCCGGGCCACCCCCTGGGGTTGTGCGCCGGCCGCCGCGATCGGGCTCGGCGTGCCCAGGATCCCGCCCGCAGCCGGCTCCGTGCCGCTCGTCCCGTCGCCCTGCGAGGTGCACTCGACCGCGACCGGCCCCGGGCCGGCGAACTCGAAGCCGCCCTTGGCGTTGTCGCGCGTGGTGCAGCGGGTGAACACCGGATGGCAGCCCTCGCGCACGTGCACCCCGTAGCCGCGCCCGCCGAGCACCTCGCAGTCCTCGAAGTCGCCGCGCCCGCCGCCGGCGATCCGGATGCCCTCCCCGGTGGCCCGGTCCACCCGGACCCGGCGCACCGTGGGCCCGGCCGCGCCGGTGACCGAGACACCGTCCGTGGTGTCCTCGATCGTGCAGTCGGCGATGATGCCGCCGCAGTCCGACTCCATGAACCACACGCCGGTGGTGGCCTTGCGCACCTTGCAGGACTTGACCGAGACCACCGCGCCCGCGCCCACGCCGATGCCGGTCTCGTCCACGTCGTGGATCTCGCAGTCGTGCATCGACAGTCCGGTGCCGGAGCCGGCCACCTTGACCCCGTCGAGCACGTCGTGGATGCGGCACTCGCCGAGCGCGGCGTCCGCGCCGTCGGCGACCCACACGGCCGGCTTGCCGCCGGTGGAGTCGTGGAATTCGCAGTCGATCGCCGACGCGCGGGCCCCGTGGTCGGCCAGCGCGAGCCCGTTGCGGCCGAAGCTGCGGATCGTACAACCGCTGAGGGTGACCTCGGAGTGGCCGTGCACGTCGACGCCGTTGCGGCCCATGTCGCGCAGTCGGCAGCCGACCAGGGTCAGGTTGGCGCCCCGGTCGACCGAGACGCCGTTGCCCTCGGCGTCACGGATCGTGCAGTCGTCGAGCGAGAACGTGGCCAGGTCGTCGGCTTGGACGCCGGTGCCCTTGACCGCGCTGATCTCGGTCCGCGACAACGACCCGGCGCTGCCCTGACCGCCGACCGAGATGCCCGCCCAGCCGACCCGTTCGATCCGCGAGTCGGCGATGATCGGCGCGGCGCCGCCCGCGACGCAGATCCCGCCGCCGCCCACGTCGTGGATGTGCAGGCCGGTCAGATGCGGCGAGGCCTGGTCGCCGACGAACACCGCGGGTTCCGCGTCCGAGCCGTCCTGGATCTCGCAATCCTGGACGCTGCCGGTGGTGCCGGGTCCGGTGAAGCGCAGTCCGTGCCCGGAGGCGTCACGCACCCGGGCCCGGCGCAGGATCGGTGCGCTGCCCTCGCGCACGTCGAAACCCTCACGCCCGGTGTCGCCGATCTCGCAGTCCTCGAACGTGCCGCGCGAGCGTCCGGTCACCCCGATGCCCACGCCCTTCGGGTTGCCCACCCGGCAGCGCCGCACCATCGGGTCGGCGCCCGCGCGCAGTTCGACCGCGACCACCGAGGCGGCCCGGACCACACACTCCTCCAGTATCGGCGCGCAGCCCTCGATCACGATGGCCGGCGACAACACGCCCGCGCCGCCGTCGACGACCAGGCCGTGTACCGCCGCGTCGGCGGTGATGGTGAGCGCGACGCCGTCGGCGGCGCTCAGGATCACCGTCCCCGGCCCGTCCGCGCCGACCACCGTCACCGGCACGGAGATCGCCACATCCTCGCGGTACGTCCCCGCCGCGACCAGGATCGAGTCGCCCGCCGCCGCCGCGCCCACCGCGGCCCCGATCGAGGCGTATTCGCCCGCGCGGCGTCGCCAACGAGTGCCCTGCACCACCTGAAGAACCCGACCCGTCATGGCGCCCCTGCCACCAGCCCCTCGGTCCGCACCCAGCACCCTCGCGAGTCCACCGTAAGGCGTCGCGGGCGGCCCCATGACCGGGTCTGCCCCCGGGGGCGATCGGCCGCGTCGTCGGCGAACCCCTGCACCGTACAGTTCAACGACCAGGGGTCACGGACCGGCGACGGTTAACGTCCCGCAGTGCCCTGATTCGTGCCCGCACCCGTACCGCCGGTCGACCCGCTTCGGCCGATTCCGGTCGAACCCGCGCCGGAGCGACCGGTTCCGGTCGAACCCGCGCCGCTCGTCCCGGATCCCGCGCCGTTCCCGCCGGAGGCGTCGGCGCCCCCCGTGCCGTCGGTCGGGCGGGCCGTCCCGGTCGGCGTGGGCACCGGCGCCCCGTCGCGCAGCGCGGTGAACAGTTGCGCCGCGTCGGGCTGCCTGAGCGCCACCCGGTTCGGGTCGGGGGTGTAGGCGGTCAGCGGCGTGGTGACGAAGTCGATCTTCTCCAGCGGGATCCCGCGCAGGCCGTTGGCGAAGTCGTACAGGCCGGCCAGGGTGTTGATCCCGGAGTCGGTGGTGATCGCCTTGGTCGCGGCGTCCATCACGCTGTACGCCTTCGCCGGGTTGGTCAGCAGGTTCTCCCCCTGCACCTTCTTGATCAGCGCCTTGAGGAATTCCTGCTGCCGTTCGATGCGCTGTATGTCGCTGCCGTCGCCCAGGCTCTTGCGCACCCGGACGAAGCCGAGCGCCTGCTCGCCGTTCAGGGTGATGTCGCCGGCGGGCAGTTGCAGGTGCGCGGCCCTGTCGTCGATCGGCTGGGCGATGTGCATCGGCACACCGCCGAGCGCGTCCACGACCTTCTTGAAGCCGATGAAGTCGATGGTGATCTGGTGGTCGATCCGGGCGCCGGTCAACCGCTCCACGGTGGCCGCCACACACGGCACGCCGCCGACCTCCATCGCGCTGTTGAACTGGCCGAAGTAGGCCCGCTGGGTGCCGCCGGAGGTGGTCCGGCACGACGGCACATCGACCATCAGGTCACGCGGGAAGCTGACCGCGGTCGCGCTCTTTCGACCCTGGGGTACGTGCAGCAGGATCGTGGTGTCCGAGCGCTGACTGCCGCCGTCGTCGCGGCCGTACTCGGAGTTGTCGCCGGCCCGCGAGTCGGACCCCACCAACAGCACGTTCAGCGCGCCCGTGGGCGCCGGGCGATCGGTCAGCTGGTCGGCGAAGTCCTGGGTGCGGATGTTGCCGTTCAGGCGGTCGTACAGCCACCAGCCGAAACCGCCCGCGGCGAGCAGGACGGCGACGAGGCCGCCGCCGATCCACGCGAGGATGCGCCGCCGGCGGCGCCGGCGGTCGTGGGCGCGCCGTTCTATGCGGCTGGGGCCCTCCGACCCGGGCTCCTCGGCCGACGCCCCCGGAACGGCCGCGGCCCCCGGGGACGTCTCATCCCTGTCCTGCACGTCGTCGTCGCCTTCGTCGGGCCCCCGCGCTCGATGTGCGCCCGGCTCACGGCCCGAAGTGCGCGCACAATTACGCAATCATACGTTGTTCCGATCGTTACACGCCGAATAGCGGTAAATGGTTCCCGTCTCGGTCGAAACCGAATCATGGATCGGGCAGATCGGTACATTCAGCCGGCGTCGAAGCCTCGATCAGGCCGGCCCCGGGCCCGCGCCGGCGCCCGTCGCCTTGGCCGCGCCGCGCTCGCCCAGGACGCCGAGCGCCACGTCGACGATGCGGCCCAGGCGGTCCAGTTCGGTGCGGTGGAACGCGGGGCCCTCGTGCCGAACCACGTACATCGTCAGCCAGGACGCCCCGATCGGCGCCGCCGCGCCGTGGCCGGTGGCCTCGCCCTCGTAGGCGAAGCCCAGCGGCCGCATCGGGGTGAGCGCGGGGAATACCGGCGTCTGCGGGGCCCGCCAGCTCGCGTACACCCGCTGTCGACCACGCCCGCCGCGCGTGGCCACCGCCCAGTCGGCGTGGAAGAGCGTCGGCGCCGCGTCGATCAACGTGGCCACCGCCCGGCCCGGGTCGCGCGCCACCTGGCCCAGCACGTCCAGCTCGGGCGCGGAACCCGGCACCTCACCGGCCGCCCAGCACCCCTCGACCCGGACGCCGGCCGACCGCTCCAGGGCGGCGACCAGGCCGGCCACGTCCCGCTCGCCCTCCCAGGAGACGGTGAACTCGTCCATCGCCCGGCCGCCGAGCTGTTCGAGCACGGTCATCTGCATCACATCGGCCCCCGCCGCGCCGAGCAGCTGCGTGACCCGCGCGAGCGACCCCGGTCGATCGGGCAGCGACACCCTCAGTCGGTACAACACGCGACACCTCCTCCATCGACCTGTCTTGAATCCTGAGCCTTTCCCGTTTCGAGCATGTTGCGTACATATGACGACACCACATGATCAAGCGCCGTCGGCCCCCGAACGCACGAGCGGGGCGCCATCGGATGCCCGACGACGCCCCGCTCGTGGTGTGCCTACTTCTTCGTTTCGGATGTGTCGGATGTATCGGATGTATCGGCGGCATCCGGCGCATCGGCGACATCGACCGGGTCGGAGTCGTCGGCCGGCTCGACATCCTTCGCCTTCGCCTTCGCCTTCGCCTTCCCCTTCGGCTTGCCCGCCGGCGGTACGGCCGGGCGCGGCGGCACGCTCACGTGGGTCGGCTCGTCGTCGGGCGCCACGCTCGTCACCCGGGTCGCCGGGTCCTCCGGCGCCTCGTCCCGGTCGGGAACGGCGGCGACCTCGGGCTCCGCGGCCGGCTCCGGCTCCTTGTCCAGGCCGACCCGCGCCGTCGGCGCGGCCGACACCGCCGCGTTCTGCTCGGTGTCGGGGGTGAGTCCGGCGACCGGGGCGAACGCGGTGACCTCCTCGTCCGGCCCGACCGGCGGCGACACCGGATCCGCGGCGCCGACCGACACCACCTCCGTGGGCGCCGCCGAAGCACCCACCGCAGCACCCGCCGGAGCACCCGCCGCCTCCGCCGACCGGGCCGCCGCCTTCCGCGACTCCCGGGGCGGCTTCGGCGGCTTCGGCTGCTTGACCCGCGCGGGTTTGGCCGGCTTCGGCTCCTTCGCCGGTTTCCCCGCCTCGACCGAGCTGTTCCCCACCGGGGTGGCGAACACCGGCGCCGGGCCGGTGGCCTTGGGCCCGTACGTCCACCACATCAGCCCGCGTCGGGCGTTCTCGGTGTCCGGGTGCTGCTCGCCGAGCACCCGTGAGCAGTCCGCGACCAACTGGGTGAGCAGCGTGCGCGCGCCCAGCGGATCACCGGACTCGCCGGTCCAGTGCGCGTGGTTGTGCCGGATCACCAACGTGTCGTGGTGGTCCGGGCCGAGCACGCGCGTGGCGTCCTCCACCAGCCGCATCATCGCGTCCCGGGCCACCGAGACGTCGCCCGCCTCGCCCGCCCACATCGCGCGGTCGTGCCGGGCGGTCAGCGCCGCCGGGTCGTCCGGCTCGTGCACCTCGCCGCGCTCGTCCGCGATGGCCGCCATCAACCGCGCCGCCTGGATCGTCTCGCCCGAACGGCCCACCCAGTGCGCGTGCTGGTGTCGGATGGTCAGCGTGTCGGGGTGCACCGGCCCCAGCGCGTCGGTCGCCTCCTCGACGATCGGTCGCAACATCCGGGCCGCGCCCGCGGCGTCACCCGCCTCGCCGATCCAACGAGCCCACCCGGCACGCACGTTCAACGTCTCGGGGTCGTCCTGACCGAGCACCAGGACACAGTCGGCGGCGACGTCGCGCGCCAGCGACTCGGCGGTGACCGCGTTGCCGGACAGACCCAGGCAGTAGGCGTGGTTGTGCCGGGCCAGGAGCGTGTCGGGATGTTGCGGGCCGAGCACGCGCGCGTAGTCGCCCGCCAGCTCACCGAACATCCGGGCGGCCTCCGCGGGCCGGCCCTCGTCGCCGACGACCCGGGCCCACGCGGCGCGCGCGTCGAGCGAACCGGGGTGATCGGGCCCGAGTTCCCGCATCCGGGTCTCGGCCTCGGCCCTCAGTTTCTGTATCTCCTGCTCGTTCATCGCCGCTGATTCTCCCTCCTCCACCACAGGTGGCAAACCCGCGGTACCCCCTGATTGTGGGCGACGTGTCCGGAGCGGGCGTGGTTGCGCTCCCCCGGGTACAACCGTACGGGGGAGCGGGTCGGCCCCATGGGAATCCCGGTGATCACAACTCCACGGACGGTTTCAGCTCGGCCATGGTCCACATCCGCTTGTGCCGGACCACGAAAACGGTCGCGATCAGCGCCACCACGAGGTACGCGCCGAGCACCGCGAAGGCGACCCCCAAACGCGCGCCCTGACCACCCGTGAGGGTGATGCGCAACCCGTTCACCAGGTAGGTCATCGGTAACACCGGATGCAGCGCCTGGAACGGCTCGGGGGTGGTGGTGACCGGATACAGGCCGCCGCACGAGGTGAGCTGGAGCATCAGCAGGACCAGGATCAGCACGTCGCCCACCGCGCCGAGCGCGGCCCGCAGGAACTGCGCGATGGCCACGAAGGTCACCGCCGCCAACGCGATCAGCAGCAGACTCAGACCCGGATCGTCGGCGTCCAGGCTCAGCCCCAGCTGGACCACCGCGTACAGGACGAACGCGCCCAGTACGCCGAGCGCGGCGGCGGGCAGCCACCCCGCGATCGCCACCTTGACCGCGCCGGCCCGCCCGGCGAGCGCGCGCGGGTTGTACGGCCGCAGCAGCAGGTAGCCGACCAGGCCGAACACCCACAGCGCGATCCCGAAGAAGAACGGCGCGAGCCCGCGCCCGTACAGCACCGCCGGATGCAGGTTGTGCACCTCGATCACCACCGGCGCGCCGAGCACCCGCGCGTCCGCCCCGGCGGCCTGCGCCGGCGGCGGCGCCGGTACCGCCGCGTCCAGTTTCGCCAGCCCGTCGGCCAGTTGCGCGGCACCCTGGGCGGTCTGCTCAGGGGGCACGCCGCCCGCGTTCGCCGCGAGTTGCCGCGCGCCGTCGGCCGACTGGGCCAATTGCGCCTTGAGCGTGCCGGTCTCCCCGTACAACTGCTGCACCAGCGTGCTCTGCGTGGTCGCCGAGATCTGCTGCTGGAGCTGCGTCTTGGCGACCTCGGCCATCTTGCCGATGATGAAGCCGTTGGCGTCGTCGAGTGTCATCAGCAGCTTGGCCTGACGCGGCTCGGCGGACGCGGTGGTGGCCAACGTGGCGCTGAAGTCGGGCGGCACGGTGACCACGAAGTGGTAGTCGCCGTCGTCCAGGCCGTCGCCGGCGGCCTTGGCGTCGGTGACCGTCCACTTGAAGTTGCGGTCGTGGCGGATCACCTCGGTCAGCCGACCCCCCGCGTCGATGTGTTGCCCGCGCGCGTCCACCGGCCGGTCCTCGTTCACGAACGCGACCGGCACCTGGTGCAGTCGGCCGTACGGATCCCAGTTGGACCACAGGTACAGGGCCCCGTACAGGGTCGGCACCAGCATCAGCATGACCGGGACCAGCCGGGGCAACGGGCCCCGGAAGCGCCGCAGTTCGAACCAGGCCAGGCGCAGCACACCCATCAGGCGGCACCGCCTCTCGGGTACAGGTGGTGTCCGGGCAGATCGACCACCACGTCGGCGCCGCGCGGCGCGGCGGTCGCGGTGGCCACCACGGTGGTGCCGGTGTCCGCCAGGTCGCGCAACGCCCGCCAGGCACGGGAGAGATCGGCGCCCGCGATACCGCTGTCCACGTCGTCGACCAGGACCGCGCCGGGTCGGTCGGCGGCGGCCAGCGCGACCGCGAAAAGCAGGTGTTCGACCGCGGACAGGTGCTCGACCAGGACGTGGCCCGGCGGGTCGATGCGCAGCAGGTCGTACATCCGCGCGAGCGCGGTCCCGCTGGGCCGGCCGCCCTCGACGGCCTGTCGTTCGGCGACCGTCTCGGCGACGAACAGGTGCGGTTCCAGGTCCAGGCCCGGGCGGGCCCGGGCCAGCGCGGTGTGGGCGCGGGCGTCGGCGGCACGACCGCTGCCGGCCACGGTCACGGTGCCGGCCACAGTCCGGAATCGGCCGCCGAGCGCGAGAAGCAACGAGGTCCGGCCGGCGCCGGCGGGTCCGACGAGCACGGTCAGGCCGGCCGCGGGCGCGGTCACGCGCACGTCGCGAAAGATGACGCCGTCCGGGCCCTCCGCCGCCAGGCCGACCGCACTGATCTCCACCCCGGAGGTGGCTGTGGACACGGATTTCCCTCCGTCGGTGGCACGTCCACCGAGGAGTAACCGGTACACGATTCGCCAAACGGGCGAAATGGATGACGCACCCGTCGGGTCGAGCCGACCGGTCCATCCGACGCGGCGTCAGCCGTGCTGCTCCGGCAGCGGCTCGGCCAGCCGGTCCAGGTCGAACTCGCCGTCGCGCACGCCCAGTACGAACGCGGTCCACTCGCCCTCGGTGAACCGCAGGATCGGCCCCTCCGGGTGGATCGAGTTGCGCATCGCCATGCCCCCGCCGGGCAGTTCGGCGGTCTCCACGATCCCCTCGCCGGTGGTGTCCTCGCCGTAGCCGATCCACGTGACACCACTGATGTCCATGGCGTACAGCGCGGCCTTCTCGTCGTCGAGCTGTTGCCGCGAAGGCTGCCCCGACTCGCCGGTGCTCATGATCGAAACCCTCCCGATGACGCGTACGTAACCCTCAGGTGACCGCACGCTACGCCGCGCGCGCCGCCGCACACAACGCGAACGCCGACATCGGGCGCGATCCGGCGGCAATCACCCGAAAACGCACAAGGCCCCGAGACACTCGCGCGTCTCGGGGCCTTCTCGGGGTGAGTGACGGGACTTGAACCCGCGACTTCCTGGACCACAACCAGGTGCTCTACCAGCTGAGCTACACCCACCATCGCCGTGGCGTTTCCGTCCCGGCGAGGAAAAGTGTACAGGCTCGGGGAGGCTGCTCGCCGCAGGGTTTCCGGGTGGTGGTTTCAAGGGGCGCGGGTGGTGGTTTCAAGGGGTGCGCGCGGTGGTTTCACGGGACGCGCGAGCCTGACGCGAAGCGCGCGCGAGCGGGCGCGAGCCCGATCTCAGGCGCGTCCGGCCGGCTTGTGGCCGTACCGGGCGGCGATCGCCTTGGCGGTGTCGCTGTCCGGTCCCGGCTCCGGGACGAAGATCGCCTCGCGGTAGTAGCGCAGTTCCTCGATGCTCTCGTGGATGTCGGCCAGCGCGCGGTGGTTGCCGGCCTTCGGGGGGCTCTGGAAGTAGACCCGCGGATACCAGCGGCGGGCCAACTCCTTGATCGAGGAGACGTCGATCACCCGGTAGTGCAGGTAGGCGTCGAGGTCGAGCATGTCCCGCGCCAAAAAGCCCCGGTCGGTGCCGATCGAGTTCCCGCACAGCGGTGCCTTGCGCCCGTCGGGCACGTGCGCCTTGATGTAGCGCAGCACCTCGGCCTCGGCCTCGGCCAGGCTCACGCCCGCCTCCAGCTCGTCCAGCAGACCTGAAGCGGTGTGCATTTTGCGCACCACATCGGGCATGCCGGCCAGCGCCTCGGCGGGCGGGCGGATCACGACATCGACCCCGTCGCCCAGAATGTTGAGCTCGGAGTCGGTGACGAGAGCCGCCACCTCCACCAACGCGTCCCGGGACAGGTCGAGTCCCGTCATCTCACAGTCGATCCAGACCAAGCGGTCGTTCATGGGGTCACCCTACGGCCCGTGCACATACCTCCTCGTCCCCGGTCTCCTCCGGGCCGCGGGTGCGGAACGTCTCGCGGTACGAGGCCGGCGGCACGCCCAGTTGTTTGCGGAAGTGCCCGCGCAGCGCCACCGGCGAGCGGAATCCACAACGCCGGGCGATCTCCTCGACCTGGAGATCGGTGGTCTCCAGGAGCCGTTGCGCCTGAAGCACCCGCTGGGTCAGCAGCCACTGCAACGGGGCGCTGCCGGTGAGCGTGCGAAAACGCCGGTCGAAGGTGCGCCGACTCATGTACGCGCGGGTCGCCAGCTGCTCGATGTCGAAGCGCTCGGCGAGGTTCTCCAGCGCCCACGAGATCACCGTGGCCAGCGGGTCGCCGCTGATCTCCTCGGGCAGGGTCAGGTCCATGTACTGGGCCTGGCCGCCGATCCGATGCGCGGGCACGACCAGGCGCCGGGCGAGCGCGTTGGCCGCGTCCGGACCGTGGTCGAGCCGGACCAGGTGCAGGCACAGGTCGATCCCGGCCGCGGTGCCGGCGCTGGTGAGGATGTCGCCGTCGTCCACGTACAACTCGCGCGGGTCCACCCGGACCTTCGGATAGCGCTTGGCCAGGGCGGGCGCGTACATCCAGTGCGTGGTCGCCGGGCGGTCGTCGAGCAGACCGGCCGCGGCCAGCACGAAGGCGCCGCCGCACAGGCCGACGATCCGGGCCCCCTCGCGGTGCGCCCGACGCAGCGCCTCCAGGACGGGCGGCGGCGGCATCCGCGACGGCGAGTGCCACGCGGGCACGATCACCGTGCCGGCCCGGGCCAGCGCGTCGAGGCCGTACGGCGCTATCAGTTCGACGCCGCCGGTGGTGCGGAGCGGTCCGGGCTCGGCCGCACATACCAGTAATCGGTAGTTCGGCACGCCGGCGTCGCGTCGATCGACCCCGAACACCGATATCGGGATCGAACTCTCCAGGATCGGCGAGTTGGCGAACAGCAGCACCGCGATGGTGTCCGGCCGCCGCCGGCCGAGCAGCGGGCGCTCCCGCCCCGGGGCCAGGACACCCTCGCCGTCCGGGTCGTACTCGCCGTCGAGGTCGATGTCGTCGGCGTACTCGCCGTCGTCGTCGACCGAGTCGTGTTCGGGCGGAGCCTCGGAGAGCACGGTGGAGGCCGCGACGATCACCGCCGCGTCCTCGTCGCCGCCCGAACCGACGTCGATCGCGCCCGTCGCGCCCGTCGCGTCGATCGCGCCGGACTCGGCCGGGTGATCGGCATCGACCACGCGTGCTCGGCCCCGTCGCCGGTCCTTGCGGCTGTCGATCCTGCTCATGGCCCCGATCGCCCCCTTCACCCCTCTGTGACCTGCACGGCCCCGGTCGTGCCGGCGGTCCGGATCGCGCAGGCTGTCCCGCCCCAGTAGTTCACAGGCGTCACTCGCGTAACCCAAGATCGGAACTTACTCTCTCTTACCTTGTCTATGCATGGTGTTCTCTACGTGACGTTATGTAGATATGCGTGTTTGTGACGGTGGTCACATCGCGGAACTTATCGACAATTGCGCGGGCTGTCAGGCCCCGGGGCGCCGTCGGGCGGCGTGCAGCAGGTGCAGGGCGCCTTCCGGCAGCTCCCGACCGCGCGGCCACACCGCGCGCAGGACACGATCCAGGGCGGGCAGATCGGCCACCGGGACGGCCACCAGACGCCCCTCGACCAGGTCCTCGCGCACCGCCAGATCGGACAACACGGCGGGCGCGGATCCGGCGATCGCGGCCGAGCGCAGCGGCGCCGTCGCGCCCAACTCCAGGGCGGGCACGGCCACTCCGTCGTAGGCCGCCAGCGCCCGCTCCAGCGTCTCCCGGGTGCCCGAGCCCGCCTCGCGCAGCAGCAGCGGCGTGTTCGCCAACTCGGCCGCCGCGATCGGGCGCCGCCGCCGGGCCCACGGGTGGGTCGGGGCGACCACCACCACGAGCCGGTCCCGGCCCACCGCCGCCGACTGCAGGTCGCGCGGGACCCAGGGCCCCTCGACGAAGCCGATGTCGGCCTCGCCCGCCCGCAGCGCCTCGATCACGTGCAGGCTGTTGGTCACCTGGAGGCCGACGTGCAGCCCGGGCACCGCCTCGCGCAGCGCGGTCAGCCAGCCGGGCACCAGGTGCTCGGCCACGGTCAGGCTCGCCGCCACCCGCAGCCGGTCCTCCTGCCGGGCCTTGAGCGCGGCGGCGCCCTCCACCAGCGCGTGCGCCTGGTCCAGCACCCCGCGCGCCCAGTCGGTGATCACCAGGCCCGCCGCGGTGGGCACCGAGCCGGTGGTGCTGCGCTCCAGGAGCCGTACGCCGAGCCGCCGCTCCAGGGTGCGCATCCGCGCGCTGGCCGACGGCTGGCTGATCCCGAACCGGCGGGCCGCGGCACCCAGACTGCCGTTCTCGGTCACCGCCACGAGCAGCTCCAGCGTGTACAGATCCGGCAACCGATCCGCCGGGCGCGCGTTCGAGGTCATAGCCAAACCCTATGACCTGCCAGGCAATCGCCCGCTACCCGCGCGGGGACGGCGGGCCGAGGGTGGAGAACATGACCCTGACGACCGCGCCGCGCGTCCACCACCGGCAGTCCCCGGCTCCCGCCGGGACGGCGAGGGCCCGACTGTGGCCGGGGCTGCTCGCGGCGACGCTCGCGGTGGCCGCGAGTTGGGGGGCGCACCGGATCTGGCCGCACGTACCGATGCTCACGGTCGCGGTGGCGCTGGGGGTGCTCGCCGCCAACGTGCGGGTGCTGCCCGTCGCCACCGCGCCGGGGCTCGGCTTCGCGGGGCGGCGGCTGATGCGCGCCGGCGTGGTGCTGCTCGGTCTCAAGCTCGCGCTCGGCGACATCGTCGGACTCGGGCTGCCGACCGTGGCGATGGTGATCGTGGTGGTGATGCTCACCTTCTTCGCCACCCAGTGGCTCGGCCGGCGCATGGGGCTGCCCGGTGATCAGCCGCTGCTGATCGCGACCGGCTTCTCCATCTGCGGCGCCTCCGCCGTCGCCGCGATGAACGGGGTCAGCGACAGCGACGAGGAGGACGTGGTCACCTCGGTCGCGCTGGTCACCCTGTGCGGGAGCCTGGCGATCGGTGTGCTGCCGCTGCTGCGGGCGCCGCTCGGCCTGGACCCGACCCACTACGGCGGCTGGGTCGGCGCGAGCGTGCACGACGTCGGCCAGGTGGTCGCGGCGGGCGGGGTGGCCGGGCCGGTCGCGCTGCACACCGCGGTCGTGGTCAAGCTGATGCGGGTGCTGCTGCTCGCGCCGATCGTGGCGGGCACCGCGTACACGCTGCGCCGTCGGGCCGCGCGGGCCGACGACACCGGGCGGGCCGGGTCCCGGCGGCCGCCGCTGATCCCGCTGTTCGTGCTCGGCTTCCTGGCCATGGTGGCCGTCCGCAGCACCGGTCTGCTGTCCGCCGGCGTGCTGGAGGCGGCCGGCACCGTGCAGGATCTGCTGCTCGCCGCCGCGCTGTTCGGGCTGGGGAGCATGGTCCGGCTCGGTCGGCTGGTCCGCACCGGATGGCGCGCGCTGCTGCTCGGCTTCGCCTCCTGGGTGCTGATCGCCGGCGCGGCCTACGGCGGGGTGCTGCTCACGATGTGAGCCCGCACGGGGGCCGACGTCGGCCGGGGCGGGAGAAGCGTCGAACCCGCCGACGGCCCGGCGCGTGTCGGGCCGTCGGACAGGTTCGACGTCGGCGCCGCGGCGCGGGTGGGCGTGCGGGTGGGTCGGCGTCCGACCAGCGGATCGCCGCCCGTGACTACGCGGTAGCCCGGACGCACGGTGTCGCCCTGACCAACGCTCGGGCGGGGTCCGGGGTAACGCCCGTTCCCCCTGCGGCGTCGGTCCGCACCCCCCGAACGGTCCCCCCGGGGCCGGCTCGAAGCAGCCCGCCGCGGCCCGTGCGGCGCCCTTGCGATGGGGTCCGAGACGGCCGCGCCCGGAAGGCAATCACCCACACGGCCGCCCGGGTCTCCCCATTCACGGCCTTGTCCGGCTAATGTGCGTGTCTCGCCGAGGCTTTGCCCGGGGGATCCATCCCCGCGCGTGGTCCGGCGGACCGCACCATGCCCAGACCGGTACACGGCCCAGTGTCTTTTTTGTCCGGGAGAACCCCGACCGACACTGTCGAATGTGCGGGTCGGCGCAGTAATCTGGTACAGAAAGCCCCGAGGCGCCCCTCCACAGCAAAGACGCCCGATTCCCATGGCTGCTTTCGAGTTCAGTGACTTCCCGGACGGCACCCCGTTGCTCCGTCCCGATTCCCCCCATCAGCGCGATCCCGCGTTCCAGCATCCCGTCGTGGTCGGTTTCGACGGGTCCGAGTCCAGCGAGCGAGCCCTCGCGTACGCGTCGGGCATGGCGCGCAGACTCGGCGGCGGGCTGGTGATCGTGCACGTGGCCAACCGGATTCCGGCCACCGTGTGGGCCGGCTGCGAGCCGCCGGTCTTCATCGACGTGCCGGACAGTCGTTCCGAGGCCCTGGGCCTGGAACTGGCCTGCGCGGACCACCTCAGTGACGTGCCGTGGATCCTGGTCGAGCGCGGGGGTGACATCTGCCACGAGATCGAGGACGTCGCGCGCGAATTCACCGCCGACGCGATCGTGGTCGGCGGATCCACCGGGTTGGCCAGTCGCATCTTCGGATCGGTCGCGTGCCGTCTGGTCAAACACGCCAAACGCCCGGTCGTGGTCATTCCCTGAGCCCCGCGCCCCCGCTTTCCCCGCTTCGGGATCCGCCGGGCCCGTGTTCGCGGACCATGCTCCGGGAGCGTTCCCGCGCCCATTGCGATCACCGCGTGATCGAACCTCGAACGTATCTGCATTACGTTGGCCGCGAACACGGGGCACGAGGATCGCGAGGCACGAGGTTGGCGGATTATCGGATCGAAGACCTCGCCCGCGAGGGGGGCACCACCGTACGCAACGTACGGGCATACCAGGATCGCGGACTGTTGCCGCGGCCCAGGCGCCAGGGTCGGGTGTCGCTGTACGAGGACGCCCATCTGGGCCGGCTGCGCCTGATCGGCCAACTCCTGGAGCGCGGCTACAGCCTGGTCAGCATCAAGGAGCTGCTCGACGCATGGGACGGCGGACGCAGCCTCGGCGGCGTGCTCGGCCTGGTCGCCGAGGCGAGCGGTCCGTGGAGCGAGGAGACCCCGGAGCGGATGACCCGCGCCGAGTTGATCGCGATGTTCGGCGGACTGTCCGATCCGGTCGCGCTCGCGGGGGCGGTGCGCCTGGGTCTGCTGGAGCCCGAGGACGACTCGCTGACCGTGTTCCGGGTGCCCAGTCCGCGCGAGCTGGCGGTCGGCGCCGAGCTGCACGCGGCCGGCGTCCCGGTGGGCGCGGTCACCGAGCAGCTGCGGATGTTGCGCGCGGCGATGGAGCACGTGGCCGAGGGCTTCGGGCGGTTGATGGAGACGCACCTGCTGCCCGCCGACGGCGACGCGGACGAGACGGCGGAGATGATCCGTCGGATGCGTCCGCTGGCGCTGCGCGCGGTGGAGGCCGAACTCGCCCGGGCGATGCGCCGTACGGCCGCCCGCCGGCTCGGCGAGGAGCTGGGGAAGGTGCTGCGCGAGGAGCCCGAGCGCACCCGGACCGAGCCGGTGCCAGCGGACGCCGCGGAGCCGGCCCTGGACCGGCACGCGTTCATGTCCGACGCGTGGATCGCGGCGGTGTCCCGACTGAGCCGGTTGATCACCCCGGATCCGGAGAAGCGCACGCCGCATCCGGCGATCGTGGACATCGTGGTCAGCGACGTCCCGGGCCGCGAGGACCCGGCAGAACTGCATCTGGACGTCTTCCAGGGCCGCGTCCTGGTCCGCCCGGGCCTGCTGCCGGGACCGGACCTGATCGTGCACATGGACTACGACACCGCCCGCCGGGTGATCCTGCTCAACGATCGGCACGCACCGCGCGAGGCGCTGGCCGCCGGCCGGATGACCGCCCGGGGCGACCTGTTCGGGCTCACCGTCTTCCGCGAGGCGCTGGCGGGGTTGTCCAACTGGGACCTGGGCGCGGTGTTGCGCGAGCTGACCGCGGGCGAGGACGCGCCGGACAAGGCATAGGGGTGGTCCGGGTCAGGCGGCCCGGATGCGGTGCAGCAGGTGCTCCACGTAGTCGCCGAACAGCGCCGCCATGTCCACGTGTTCGGGGTCGAGCAGCCATTGCAGCTGGAGCCCGTCCATCATCGCGAAGACCTGCGCGGCCACCGCGGCCGGGTCCACGTCCGCGCGCAGTTCGCCCGAGGCCACACCCGCCTCCAGGGACGCGGTGACGCTCGCCCGCAGGAGCGCGTAGCGGTCCCGGGCCCACCCGTGCGCGGGGTGGTCGGTGGTGACCGCCTCGCCGGTGAGCACGGTGAAGAGCTGGACCAGGCCGGGGATGGCCTGGTTGTGCCCGGCGAGTTCGGTGAACTTGGCCAGCACCGCCGCGCCGCCGGGCGGGAGTTCGGCCAGGTCCAGGTGTGCCATGTCCATGCGGTCGCGCAGGTCGAGCACCGCGACGAGCAGTTCCTGCTTGCTGCGGAAGTGGTGCAGCAGCCCGGCCTGGGTGAGTTCGGCGCGCTCGGCGATGCGCGCGAGCGAGGTGCCCCGGTAGCCGTTCTCGGCGAATTCCTGAAGCGCGATGTTGAGGATGCGCGTACGCCGCGCGTCCCCCGACGCGTACCCCCGCCCACGCGGTCTGGCCCGCCCGGCCCGGGTCGGCGGGGTGTCGGAGAGATCGTCGGGTCGTACGTCCATGGCCCCATCCTGCCGTGTCCCGACGGAGGGCCGTCGAGGTGTAGATCACGTCGAGGTAACAAAACTACCGACAACAAAGTTTTCCGATTACGGTACGAGGAGGCCCCCACCGACCCGTCCGGCGCGATCCGGATCGATCGGAAACGCGAGCGGAAGGCAGACGACGATGTCCGACCCCACCCCCACCGAAGCCACGGACGACGAGCTGCGCGAGCTGGTGACCCGCCTCACCCTCGAGGAGAAGTTGTCCCTGATCGTCGGCGAGGACTTCTGGTCCCTCCCCGAGATCCCGCGCATCGGCCTGCGCAAGCTGCGCGTCTCCGACGGCCCGGTCGGCGTCCGCGGCGTCACCTGGGACGAGCGCGACACCTCGCTGCTGTTCCCCAGCCCCACCGCGCTCGCCGCCGCGTGGGACCCGGACGTCACCCGCCGGGCCGGTTTCGTGATGGGCGCGCAGACCCGCGACAAGGACATCCACGTCCTGCTCGCGCCGACCGTGAATTTGCACCGCAGCCCGCTCGGCGGCCGGCACTTCGAGTGCTACTCCGAGGACCCGCTGCTCACCGCGCGGATCGCGACCGCCTTCATCGAGGGTGTGCAGTCCGCCGGGGTCGGGGCCACGATCAAGCACTTCGTCGGCAACGAGACCGAGAACGAGCGCATGTCCTACGACTCGCGGATCGACGAGCGCTCGCTGCGCGAGGTCTACCTGCTGCCGTTCGAGGAGGCCGTGCGCACCGGCCGGGTGTGGCTGGTGATGAGCGCGTACAACCGGGTCAACGGCGAGACGATGACCGAGAACTCGCGCCTGGTGAACGACGTCCTCAAGGACGAGTGGGGCTTCGACGGCGTGGTGGTCTCGGACTGGATGGCGGTGCGCTCGACCGAGGCCGCGGCCGCCGGCGGCACCGACGTCGCGATGCCCGGCCCGTCCGAGGTGTGGGGCGAACCGCTGCTCGCCGCCGTGCGCGAGGGTCGGGTCGCCGAGTCGCTGATCGACGAGCGGGTGGTCCGGGTCCTGCGCCTGGCCGCCCGCGTCGGGGTGCTCGGCGACCGCACCCCGGCCGCGACCACCACCCCCGACGACGCGACCGCCACGCTGCGCGAGATCGCCGCCCGGGCCATGGTGCTGCTCGCCAACGACGGCACCCTGCCGCTCGACCCGAGCGCGCTCTCGCGCGTCGCGCTGATCGGCCCGAACGCCCTGCGCCTGTCCGCCCAGGGCGGCGGCAGCGCGCATGTGAACCCCGCGCACGTGGTCTCGATCCCCGAGGGCCTGCGCGCCGCGTTCGGCGACGGCGTCGAACTGACGCTCACCGAGGGCGCGTTCACCCACCGCGCGCTGGCCGACCTGTCCCTGGACACGGCCGTCGACCCGGAGACCGGCGAGCCGGGCCTGCGCGCGGAGTTCCTGGACGCCGACGGCAACCTGCTCTCGTCCGAACACCGCCTGGGCTCCAGCCTGATGTTCTGGCCGGACAACATCCCGGCCGGAGCGGTCGTGATCCGGCTGCGGGTGAACGTGACCCCGACCGTGTCCGGCACGAACATCCTGGACGTCCGCGGCGCGGGCCGGTTCGAAGTGGACATCGACGGCACGACCCGCACGATCGACATGACCGCCCCCGAGGGCACCGACGTGATCGAGACGATCATGCGCCCGGAGGCCACCCGCATCGAGATCGAGGCGACGGCCGGCACGGAGGTGGCGATCCGGGTCGACTTCGGCCGGGGCGAGCGGTTCTTCATGGCCGCGCTCGGCCTGGGCTGGGCGAACCCGCGCCGCTCCGAGGAGGACGAACTGACCGCCGCGGTCGAGGCCGCCCGGGCGGCGGACGTGGCCGTGGTGGTGGTCGGCACCACCGACGACATCGAGTCGGAGGGCTTCGACCGCGCGGACCTGGCCCTTCCCGGGCGCTCCGACGAACTGGTGCGCCGGGTCGCCGCGGCCAACCCGAGGACCGTCGTGGTGGTCAACGCGGGCTCCCCGGTGCTGATGCCCTGGCGCGACGAGGTCGCCGCCGTGGTGTGGGCCTGGCTGCCCGGCCAGGAGGGCGGCGCGGCCCTCGGCGACGTGCTGACCGGCGCGGCCGAGCCGGGCGGGCGGCTGCCCACGACCTACCCGGCCGCCGACACCGACGTCCCGGTGTACTCCACCGCCCGGATCGACGGCGAGCACCATTACGCGGAGCGGTCCAGCAACATCGGCTACCGCGCCTGGGCCCTGGGCGAGGCCGCCCCCGCCTACCCGTTCGGCCACGGCCTGGGCTACACGAGCTGGGCCTACGAGGCGGTCGCGGCCAAGGGCGACGCGGCCGGCGTCACCGTCGAGGTCACCGTCGCCAACACCGGCGAGCGTGCCGGCCGCGAGGTGGTGCAGGTGTACCTGGAGACCGCCGACGGCACGCTGTGGGGGCGCCCGGAGCCGATCCGCCTGGTCGGCTTCGCCGCCCTGGACGTCGAGCCCGGCGCGCGGACGACCACCACGATCGACATCGACGCCCGCACCCTGGCCCGCTGGAACGAGGCGCAGGCGGCCTGGGCCACCGCCCCCGGCACCTACACCCTGCGCGTCGGCCGCTCCCTCGGCGACCTGCGCCTGAGCACCGACATCGGCCTCTGACCCCGCGCACGGCGGTGTCCCGAGCCGACCAACGGATCGGATCGGGACACCGCCGGCGCCGCGCGGTCGGGGCCGGGGCCCGCCTCAGCAGCGCTGGCCGAAGGTCGGGTTGATGAACGCGAGCGCGCCGGCCTCGTTGCCACAGAGCCCGCTCACCGTCTCGATCGTGTCGGCCCGAACCGTGTGCGTCTCGGCATCCGCCGGCACGGCCACCGCCACGGTCGCGCCGACGACGGGGGCCGCGATGACGGCCGTGCTGACCAGAAGGCCGCGAACGATGCGCTGCATGGGGCGGTTTCCTTGTCTCCAGGTCCGGTGTCCGTCGAACGCCGACGAGCCGTGCCTGCCCAACGCCGCACCTCGCCCGAAGGACACGGCGACTGGGCCGAACGACTGGCGGGCCGACCCCCCGCGGTCGCACATCCCCCCTGTGGGGTACCGAACTTCGCCAAAATTCGGCCGCACGGCCGCCACCGTCATAGCGTGTCGCGGATGCAGCTTCGCATCGGAACCCGGTCCTCCCCCATGGCCCTCGCGCAGGCCCGTCTCGTCGCCGCCCTGCTGTCCGGACAACCGCACGAACCCACGATCGTCCCGTTGTCCACCAGCGGCGACCGCTGGGGCGGCAGCCTGGCGCGACTCGGCGGCAAGGGCGCGTTCGTCAAGGAACTCGACCGCGCGCAGCTCGACGGGGAGGTGGACCTGGTCGTGCACTGCCTCAAGGACATCCCGGGCGACGTGCCGCTGCCCGACGGGCTCACCATCGCCGCCTATCTGCCCCGCGACGACGTACACGACTGTGTGGTCGGCGCGCGCCTGGCCGACCTGCCGTCCGGCGCCCGGGTGGGCACCAGCTCGGTGCGCCGCGCGGCGCAGCTGCGGCGCCGGCACCCGGGGCTGACCCCGGTGCCGATCCGCGGCTCGGCCAACAGTCGGCTGGCCAAGCTGGACGCGGGCGAGTTCGACGCGCTGATCCTGGCCGTCGCGGGCCTGGAGCGGATCGGCGAACAGCGGCGCGTGGCCCAGATCCTGACCACCGCTCAGATGTTGCCGGCGATCGGCGCGGGGGTGCTGGCGCTGCAGTGCCGGGTCGACGACGCGGCGACCCTGGCCGCCGCGCGGGCCCTGGACGACGCGTGCACCCGGGCCTGTGTCACCGCCGAGCGGGCCCTGCTGCGCGAGCTGCGCGGCCACTGCCACAGCCCGATCGCGGCCCACTGCACCGACTCCGACACCGGCCTGACCCTGCACGCCGCGGTGTATTCCACCGACGGCGCGGACCTTCTGGAGACCACCGACCACGGCTCCGAGCCGGACAAGCTCGGCGTCGCGGTCGCCGGCGAACTGCTCGCGATGGGCGCCCGCACCCTCATCGACGAGATCCCGCACTGACGAAAGCGTCACCGCCGCTCGTCGGGGCGGCGGTGACGGGCCGGGCTCACCCCGTGCCCAGGCACTTCTGCACGGTGCTCTGCAACTCGTCGGGCAGCTTGTTGGTGCGCGCGTACTCCTGGTCGAACGCGTTCATCTGCGCCTGGCTGTACTTGCCCTGCAGCTCGGTCAGCGTGCACTGGCAGTAGTGGGTGTTGTTGTTCGACGTGCTGAGGCAACCGTTGAGGAAGCTCGTCGAATACGACGACGACCAGTCGCCGCCGCCCGCGGAGGTGCCCGCGGACGTCGGGGTGCCCGGCGAGCTGGTGCGCGGACGCGTCGTGGTGGGTCGGCCGGCGGTGGGCGTCGGCGAGGTGTCGTCCGTGGCGCGCGCGGTGGAGCTCTCCTCCCCCGACGGGCTCGGGCCGCTCGCGCTCTGCGTCTTGTTCACCCCCAGGCCGCCGAACCCGTCGTCCCCGCTCGCGCAGGCGCCGACGGCGCACGTCAGCATCACCACGAGCAGCCCGACCTTCACAGTGCGCATACATTCCCCCCCAAAAACGATGTGATCGTGACTCTCCTCCCCTCGCTCGGCCGCCAACAAGGGGTTCTTTCCGGCCATTGCATAACGGTTTCGTCTTCGGATCGCCACGGCGCACGCCGGCGTCGGCCCGGTTTACCGCTCGGCAAACTCTGACAAACCGGTCATCAACGTGCCGATCGTCACATTCCATGGCGTTTATCGGTCGAGTCTGTCCACTATGGACGGGTTGCCTCCCATCGAACGGAGTTGCCTCCCCGTCGGACGGCAGAAAGGAACGGCACACCATGAGCCTGACGCCCGAGCACGTGGCCGCGCTGCGCGGTCTCGCCGCCGATGTCTCGGCCCTCGGCGCCGAGGGTGCCCAGCGGCACCCCGCGTTCGCCGGTTCCGCCGGTTCGATCGCCGACCGCGCGGACGCGCTGTCCGCGCAGGCACCGCCGTTCCACAAGGTGGCGCTGCGCCGGATCGGCGACGCGCTCCGGGCCTGCGCCGAGTCCCGCGAGGCGGGCGATCCGGAGCGGGTCGCCACCACCCAGCGCACCGCCGCGCACCTGGCCGACCGGCTCGTCATCGCCCTGGACCGCTACGCCTCGGCCTCGCCGACCGCGACGCCGGCCACCTGCACCCGCTGCAACGAGCCGTACATCGCCCAGCTGATCCCCACCCAGCGGCGCTACCTCTCCCGGATCGACGCCCCCGTGTCGGGGCAGGTGTTCAACGCGTCGGGCACCACGTACATCGTCGAGCGCCACGTGTTGTGCGCGTTCGGGGGTGCGACCGACCCGGCCGGCCTGCCCGGCTTCGAGAACCCGGCCGACCTCGACAACGCCTGAGCGCGGGGCCGGGCCCCGCGCGTGACGCGCTAGCGATCCTTCTTCAGCCGTCGCAGGTATTCACGTGTCCAGCCGGTGACCTTGGCCACCTCGGACTGCTTGACCCCCGCGCCTATCGCCCGGATCGCCGCCCGCTTGAGTTCTTGACGCGCCTCTTCGTGCGCCTTCTCGGTCCTTCGGTAGGCCTTCGCGGCCCTGACCAGGCCCTCTTCGGCGGCTTCGGGGTCCGCGCCGTCGACATCCTTGTGATCCACACCGTCAGGATGCCATATATGCGGCCACCCCCGTAGGCCAACACAGTTGACATTCACGGATCCAAGAAGGAAACTGGAGACCGAACCCAAGGTGAACGGAAGGTTAACTTCACCAGTCACGGAGGACGCACCATGCTGAAGACCCTCACCGCCCCCGCCATGTGCACCCGTTGTGGCGAGCCGTATGTCGCGGCGCTCAGCCCGCGCTCGCTCGTCACCCTGCAGACTCCGGTGTTCCGCACCCCGGAGATCGTCGGCGGCCGGTTGATGACGATCGACGACACCGTCTGCCTCGTCGAGCGCCACGCGCCCTGCACGGGTCTCGGCAACTACCGCTGATCCTCGGCGGCTGCCAGCACGGCCGCCAGCATCCCCAGCGTCGACCAGTCGACGCGCCCGTCACGCAGCAATTCGCCGTACGTCGTGATCTCGACCTCGGTGCGCTCCCCGTCCCCGGCCACCCCATGTGGACCGGGGACGTCGCGTAGCCGGGCCAGTTCGGCCTCGGTCAACTCGGCCGACCACACGTGCGCGTGATGCGCGGCCAGTGTCGCGGCGAGTTGCCGCGAGCCGTGCGGGCGCAGCCGCTCGGGCGCCAGTACCAGACCGGTTTCCTGGCCGACCTCGGCGCAACCGTCCTCGGCCGTGTACCCGCTGCCGCCGGGCACCTCGTGGACGAAACCGTCCTCGGTGCGCGCCGCCGAGCGGAACTCGCGCACCAGCACCACGGTGCTCGCCGCGACCGGCTCGGCCCGCCGGTACAGCACCACCGCCGCCACGTCCGGGCGACCCAGCACGACCTCGTTGTCCTTGACCCGGCCCGCCTCGGCGGCGATCGCGACCCGCACGTGCGCCGCCCACAACCACGCCTGTCCGCCGTGCCGCCACACCCACACGATCCGGCCGCCGAGCAGCGTGTTGCCGGCCGCCCGCTGGGCCGCGTACCAGTCGGCGAAGGCCCGGGTCCGCCACACGTTCAACGGGATGTCCCGTTCGCCGTCCGCGCGCGCCGCGCCGGTGCCGAGCGCGTCGAGCACGGTGTCGATCGTCGCGGCCAGGGTGTCCCGTACCGGCACGTCGTGGCCGAGCGCGTAGGCCCGCTGATAGCGCACCTGCGGCGCGTCGGGCGGGGTGCCCAGGACCGCGCGGCCCGAGTCCTTGAGCCAGCCCCACTCGTCGTTGGTGGTCAGCCCCGGCAGGTCGCGCGGATCGCGCGGGATCCAGAACAGCACCCGGTCGCTGCGGTCGAGGTTGCGCAACTCCCAGTCCCGCTGCACCCGGTGCGCAGGCCACGAGTGGCCGTCCGCGGGTTCGGGCACGAACACCACCAGCCGGCCCGGCCCGCGCCACCGCTCGCGGATCAGCTTCAACGCGGCCGGGCGCCAGGAGGCGACGTGCGCGGCGCGCGGCGTGGGTCCGGCCAAAAAAACGCTCGCGTCCCACGCCCGTGGCGCCTCGTCGGGCGAGTTCACGACAACGATCTCGGTCATGCCGCCGACGGTAGTGGTCCATACGATCGAACGCGGGCCCGTTCGCGCACCACGCCGACCGGCGACGTCCCCGCGGAACCCGGCGGGCCCCGGAGCCCGTCCCCGAGGCGATGTCGCATACGGTTCCCCCCACGGACGCCGCTACGAAAGAATCACATCCACAGGGCGCGTACGGGGAGGCGTTTGCGGTGGCTCGGTTGTGGCTCGGCAGCCGGTATCGGCTGGACGAAAAGCTCGGCTCGGGCGGCAACGCAACCGTATGGCGGGCCTGGGATCGCAAGATGCAGCGCTTCGTCGCGGTCAAGGTGCTCAAGGAGTCCTTCGGGGGATCCAACAGCATGGACCGCTTCGGCCAGGAGGCACTGATCCTCGGCCGGCTCTCCTCGCCCAACATCATCGTGGTGCACGACCGCGGCCTCAAGCAGGTGATCCGGCACCCCGGCGAACCGAACCGCACCCACCCGAGGAAGCCGCCCCCCGCCGGCCCGGAGAACTCCGCGCCGACGATCGCGCAGCGGCCGGGCGACGTCGCGACGCGGGTGTTCGACCACGACGCCGAGACGCTGCACGACGCGCAGGTGACCTCCGCGCTCGGCGCCGGATCCGCCGACATGCGGGAGACCGACGGCAAGGTCATGTACCTGGCGATGGAGCTGATCACCGGCCGCACCCTGGCCCAACTGGTCGCGGACGGCGCGTGGTTGCCGATCGGCCACGTGATCGGCTGGGCGATCCAGCTGTGCGACGCGCTCGACGTCGCCCACTCGGGCGACGTATTGCACCGCGACATCAAGCCCGCGAACGTCATGGTCACCTCGCGCGGGGTGGTCAAGGTGCTCGACTTCGGCATAGCGCGCTACATGCAGAAGGAGTCCTCGCGCGCGGGCATCACCCTGCCCGGCAGCATGATCGGCACTCCGGCGTACATGGCGCCCGAGCAGATCCGCGGCGAGACGGTCGACGGCCGCACCGACCTGTACGGCGTGGGCTGTGTGCTGCACGAAATGCTCACCGGCGCGCCGCCGTTCGGTCTGGACCACCCGCACTCGACGATGCACGCCCACCTGGAGAAGCCGCCCGAGTCGGTGCGCAACTCCCGGTTGGAGGTGCCCGAGGATCTGGCCGCCCTGGTCCTGGAGCTGCTCAGCAAACGACCGGAGAATCGGCCGCCGAACGCGGCGGAGGTCCGGGATCGACTGGACGACCTGTCCGTCAAGCCGCCGCGCAACCTCGTGCCGCAGCCGTGGGGGGTGCCGGCGCCGGAGACGGTCGCGACGATCGACCCGCAGCCGACCGTGGACCAGCCGGTGCGGCTGGTGCCGCCGCCGACGACCGGGCCGCGGCCGGTGCGGGCGAACGATTCGATCCAGGCGCTGCGGGACGAGATCGGGCGGCAGGTCCGGGCGTTCGGCCACGACCACCCGGAGACCCTGCGGATGCGCGAGCAGTTGGCGGACCGGCTCGGCCGGGACGGCGATCCTACGGCGGCGATGCGGCTGCTGCGCGAGGTGATCTCGGACAGCGGCCCGCTGCGCGGCGCGCTCGACCCGCGCACGCTGCGGGCGCGGCGGCGGCGGGCGCACTGGACCGCGGCGGCGGGGCGGCCGGCGGAGGCGGCCAAGCTGCTCCGGAACCTGCTGCCGGACCAGGTGCGGGTGATGGGCACCGACCACATCGAGACCCTGCAGATCCGGCACGAACGGGCCCGCCGCGAGGGCGAGGCGGGCAACTTCATGACCGCGGTGCATCAGCTGCGCACGCTGATCTCCGACGTGATCCGGGTGCTGGGCGCCGAGCACCAGCTGGTGATCGAGCTGTGGGACGAACTCACCTTCTGGGAACACCGGCTCGACGGCCACGGCGACCAGGGCGCGGCCCTGGCCCGCGACGGCTCCTGACCGGACGGCGGAGGCCGGGGCGCGGCTCCTCCCCCGCCGCCGGTGGCCCGGCGCGCGCCATCCCGGGTCGCCCGCGGCCGTCGTCCGTCACAGCGCCAGCATGTCCCGCAGCTCGCGCTTCAGCACCTTCCCGACCGCGTTGCGCGGCAGCGCCCGTTCGGTGAAGCGGACCAGCGTGGGCACCTTGAACGCGGCGAGCCGGCGCGCCACGTGTCCGCGCAGTTCGGCCGCGCTCGCCGCGCCGGGCACGTGCAGCCTCACCACCGCCGCGACCTCCTCGCCCAGGTCGTGGTGCGGCACCCCGACCACGGCCACCTCGGAGATCGCCGGGTGCTCGAACAGGATCGCCTCGACCTCGGCCGAGTACACGTTCTCGCCGCCTCGGATGATCACGTCCTTGAGCCGGTCGACCACGTACAGCCGCCCGTCGGTGTCGACGTAGCCGAGGTCACCGGTGCGGAACCAGCCGTCGGGGAACGCCTCCTCGCTCTCCCGGGGCCGATTCCAATAACCCCGGACCACGTGCGGGCCGCGCACCCGGATCTCGCCCGTGCACCCGATCGGCAGTTCCTCTCCGGTCAGCGGGTCGGCCACCCGCAGATCCGCGACCGGCACCGGATGCCCGACGCTGTCCGGGTGTTCGTAGTAGTCGTCGCCCGAGTTGACCACCACCACGCAGGTCGTCTCGGTCATCCCGTAGGCGTTCAGCGGCACGATCGTATTGCCGGACATGCCGCCCACCAGGGCGACCAGGTCCGGCGGCACCGGCGAGCCGCCCATGCCCAGGCTGGTGAGGCTGGACAGGTCGCGCCCGGCGCGCAGCGGCGACTCGACCAGGCGGCGCAGCAGCGTGGGCACCATGTTGGCGGTGGACAGCCGCTCGGTCTCGATCAGTTCGAGCGCGGTGGCGGTGTCCCAGTGGTGCATCAGGCACAACTTGGCACCCTGGGCGGCGCCGATGTACAGGCCGGACAGGCCGGCGATGTGGAAGAACGGGTAGACCTGCAGGCTGCCCGGCGCGGGCGGGCCGGTCGGGGATCCGTCGGGCACGGCCGGGCCCTTGGCCAGCTCGGCCGTGGGCAGGCCGGCGCGGGCCAGTGCGACGGCCCTGGTCAGCTCCATCGTGTGCAGGTTGGTGGTGTGGTTGTGGTGGGTGGCGACCGCGCCCTTGGGGCGTCCGGTGGTGCCGGAGGTGTAGATGACGGTCGCGTCGTCGAACGGCTCCGGGCCGCCGTCCGGCAGCGTGCACTCGCCGGTGAACCCGCGCAGCAGCGCCGTCAGGTCCGCCTCGCCGGCCGCCGGCGGCCGGTCGAGACCGGCCACCAGGGTGGGCGGCGCGCCGCTGATCCGCCCCCGGATCAGCTCGGCCCGCTCGTCGTCGCAGATCAGCACCGTGGTGCCGGAGTCCTCCAGGGCGAAGCGGAGTTCGTCGACGGTCCACCACGCGTTCAGCGGTACCGCGATCGCGCCGAGCACCTGGATCGCCCAGAACGCGAGTGGCCATTCGATCCGGTTGCGCATCGCGACGGCCACCCGGTCGCCGCGCCGCACGCCGTACTCGTCGGCCAGATGTCGGGCCAGGTGGGCGACGAGGCGGTGTTGTTCGGCGTAGGAGATCCGCTCGCCCTGGTAGACCAGCGCGTCCCGGTCGCCGTGGCCGATCAGGCCCTCGAAGACCGCGCGCAGCGTCGGCGGGGCCTTGCTCAGCACCCGCCAGGGAATGCCGTCGTGGACGACCTCTTCGATCGCGTAGGCCGATTCGGGTCCGGTCAGTTCGGCCAGGGCCTGTGTCCGATCCAGCATCCGGTGGGTCCACCTCCTGCACACTGCGAGCGACTGGTACCGGGGGTTGGGAGCGCATCAACGCTAATGCGGAGATCGCATCGCGGGAACCCTGGCAATCGACATGATCACCGGGCAGGGTGGCCGCGACGGGTACCGGTGTCGTGGCGGGCGCGTGTTCATCCGACCGGGGAGCTTGTGTGGAATATCGACAGATCTCGACCTCGCTGGAACACGACGTGCTGACTGTGACGCTGGATCGGCCGGAGCGGCTGAACGCGTACACCTTCCGGATGCGGGAGGAGATCGAACACGTGTTGGACGTCGCGGACGCGGACGACCGGGTCCGGGTCGTGGTGTTCACCGGGAGCGGGCGGGCGTTTTGCGCGGGGGCCGATCTGGCGGCGGGCGGCGACACGTTCGATCCGGGGGCCGGCGACCCCGAGGCGTTCCGGGACGACGGCGGTCGGCTGGTGTTGCGCCTGTACCACTCGAAGAAGCCGCTGATCGCGGCGATCAACGGTCCGGCGGTGGGCGTGGGGGCGACCATGACGCTGCCGATGGACATCCGGGTCGCCTCCACCGAGGCCCGCTTCGGCTTCGTCTTCGCCCGGCGCGGGATCACCCCCGACGGCTGCTCCACGTGGTTCCTGCCCCGGGTCGTGGGCCTGGACCGGGCCCTCGAATGGTGCTTCACGGGCCGCGTCTTCGACGCGGCGGAGGCCCGGGAGTCCGGCCTGGTCCGCGAACTCGTCGCCCCGGACGAGCTGCTCCCCCGCGCCCACGAGCTGGCCCGCTCGATCGCCGACCACACCCCGCCGGTCGCGATCGCGCTGACCCGGCATCTCCTGTGGACGATGCAGTCCGTCCCCGACCCGGAGACCGCCCACCGGCACGAGTCCCGGGCGCTGCACTGGACCGGCGGCTCCCCCGACGCCCGCGAGGCCGTCGCCGCCTTCCTGGAGAAGCGGCCCCCGAACTTCGCGATGCGGGTCGGCGCGGACCTTCCCGAGCCGCCACCTCTCGGGTGAGGTCGGCCGCATCGGGCCCGGCTCGACGCGGTGGACCGGCGCCCCCACCGGCGGCCGTTCCCCCGACCGGCGCAGCTTGTTGTGTTTTGCAACCGTTTCCGGCACGCTTGGCGCACATTCAGGGTGCGCGGTGATGAGGAGCAAGGCGATGTCGGACAGCGTTGAGCGGCGAGTGGTCCGTGAGGTCGGTGCCGCCACCCGGTTGATTCGGCTGTTGATGGCTCCTCCGCTCCAAGCCGCGGGGATCACCCAGGCGGAGTTCCACCTGCTCGCTCTCCTGGAGGAGCGCGGCACCTCGACCGGCAAGGAACTCGCCTGCCTGCTGAGCCTGGACAAGACCACGATCAGTCGGCAGTTGACCTCCCTGGAGGAGGCCCTGCTGATCGCCAGGGCCACCGACCCGACCAATCGCCGATCGCACCTGATCACCGTCACCGAGGCCGGTCGGTTGCGGCTCGCCGACGCGCGCCGGCGCAGCCTCGCGGTGATGGCGGAACGGTTCGCCTCCTGGCCCAAGGAGGAACTGGGCGCGCTCGCGGACCACTTGGCCCGCTTCAACGACGTCCTGCGCGGCGACGTGGCGGAGGCCGGCGCCGAGCCCGAACGCAACCGGTCGAGCCAGGGCCCGTCCGACGGATCGGACCGACCCTAGGGTCGGTCCGCCACCCTCGGGTGTACGCGCGGCCTCGCCCGGTAGACGTCGTAGACGCCCTGCACCCGGCGCAGTGCCCGGAGCAGCTTCGGGAGCGTGGCCAGGTCGGCCAGGCGGATCGTGTAGGTCTGTCGGACGCGCATCTGCTGCGGCGGCGCGATCGAGGCCGAGGTGATGTCGGCGCCCTCCGCGTCGATCGCGGCGGTGACGTCGGCGAGGAGGCGGGGGCGGTCCAGGGCCTCCAGTTGCAGGGTGACCCGGTAGCCCTGGTCGGCCTGGTGCGGCAGCCAGGAGGCGGCGACGACGTCGCGGCCGGCGCGGCGCATCTGCTGGACGTTGGTGCAGTCGGACCGGTGTACCGCGACCGTGCCGCCGCGGATCACGAAGCCCGCCAGCTCGTCCGGCGGCACCGGGGTGCAGCAGCGGGCCAGGCGGACCGGTGCTCCGGGCGAGCCCGGCACGCTGACCACGGCCTCGCCGGGGTCGGAGGGCGCGCGTCGGGTCCGGGCGGGGGCCTGGGCGGCGGCCTCGTCAAGCGCGCCGATCGGCTCCGGGCGGCTCGCCGGGAGGGTCGGCGCGGCCTCGCCCGCGGCGGCCAGGTTGCCGAGCGGCGGGGCGAGCAGCGGATCCATCCGCCCCTCGATGCCGTTCGGATACTTGGCCAGCCAGGCCTCGATCGCCACCCGGGCCAGCGGGCTGCGGACGAACGAGAGCCATTCTTTCGACGGTGCCGCCGCACCGGGCGGAGCGGTGATGATGGACACCGTCTCGCCGTCCGCCAGCACCGAACTCAGCGCCACCAGGCGGCCGTTGATCTGCGCGCCGATACATCGGTGGCCGGTCTGCTCGTCGATCGCGTAGGCCGCGTCCACACACGTGGAGCCCGCCGGCAGGGTGAGCGGGCGTCCCCCGGGGGTGAAGACCAGGAGCTCGCGGTCCGCCGACAGGTCGGCGGTCAGCGAGCTCCAGAAGACGTGCGCGTCGGGGATGCCGCCCTGCCAGGCGAGCAACCGGTGCAGCCACGCGAGCTGCTCGGGGGCGTCCGGCCCGGCCTCCGCTTTGCCGGTGTGCGCCACGACGCCGAACTCGGCCAGGCGATGCATACGACGGGTGCGGATCAGTACCTCGACCTTGTCGCCCTCGGGCAGCGTGATCGCGGTGTGCAGCGATTGGTACAGGTTGAACTTGGGGGTCGCGATGTAGTCCTTGAACTCGCCCGCGATCGGCGACCAGCAGGTGTGCAGTACGCCGAGCGCGCCGTAACAGTCGGTGTCGGCGTCGACCACGATCATCAGCCGGGAGAGGTCGAACGGGCTCAGATCCTCGCGTCCGCGCCGCTTCTGTACGCGGCGCACGGATACGTGGTGCCGCGCGCGCGGCGATACCTCCGCCTCGATCCCGGCCTCGCGCAGCGCGCGTTTGACCGTCGTGCACAGTTTCGACACGGCCTCGTCGGTGACCGCCTGGCTGGCGCTGACCGTGCGGGCCGTGGCGGCGTGCTCCTCGGGTCGGAGCGTGGCGAAGACGATGTCCTCCAGCTCCGACTTGAGCACGTGGATGCCCAACCGCTCGGCGAGCGGGATGAACACCTCCTGTGTGGCCTCGGCGGTGCGGATCTGGCTGGCCCGGCGGCGATATCGGATCGTGCGCATGTTGTGCAGCCGGTCGGCCAGCTTGATCACGGTCACCCGCAGGTCCCGGCCGGTGGCCACGATGATCTTGCGCATCGTCTCGGCCTCGGCCCGGTCGCCCAGGTCGACCCGTTCCAGCTTGGTCACCCCGTCGACCAGGTGTGTGACGTCGTCGCCGAACGCCGCGCGCACCTCTTCGAGGGTCAGGTCGGTGTCCTCGACCGTGTCGTGCAGCAGCGCGGCCACCAGCGTGGTGGTGTCGGCGCCCAGCTCGGCCAGGATCGTGGCCACCGCGAGGGGGTGCGTGATGTACGGCTCGCCGCTCTTGCGCATCTGCCCGCGATGGGACAACTCGGCGACCGCGTACGCCTCCTGAATGGCCGTCACATCGGCCTTCGGGTGGTGCACCCGATGCACCTGGAGCAGCGGTTCGACCGCGTCCGGAGTGCGTCGACGGCTTCCGGTGAGGAACGTGACCGCGGCCAGACCCAGTCGTTGGATGGGTTGTTGGACAGGCCGGCGGGACAGTCGTCCGACGCGGTCGGACATGCTCCGGCTCGGAACGTCACCCTCGGCCCGCGGCGCACCCTTGGGCACACCGGCCCCGGCCGGCGGGTCGAGTCCCCCGATCGTCATGCGGCACCTCCGGCAGCTACCCCCGGAGTCGCCCCCGGTGATTCATGCTACCGACAACAACACGGACGGTGTCCGCGTGATGTCGCCCGTCACACACGATCACCCGCACGGGTCAGATGTGCCCGTCGCGGATGATGGTGAAGAGTCCAGCCTAACCCCTCGGGATCTTGTCCGAGCGCACACCCGCCGGGCCGGTGGAGCGCGCCCGCCGCGGGACGGGCGCGCGAGTGGTGGTGACGGGGCGTCAGTTGTCTTCCGCGCGCTCCCAGTACGTGCCGGCCAGCATCGCCTCGATCAACCCCCGGTGCAGCACCGTCTCGTCGAGGTCGGCCGGCTGCTCGCGCTCGCCGAAGTGCCACTGGCGGTGCGCGATGCGGGCCATCACCGCGCCGTGCCGCACCGCCGCGTACATCTCGAAGTAGCGCATGTCACGCGGCGTGTGGCCGGTCAGCTTCTCGTACCGCGCGCACACGTCCTCGGTGCGCATGAAGTCGGGCAGGCCGGGCAGTCCGTAGCGGGTGGCGATGTCCTGGAAGAACGCGTGGATGAAGATCATCCAGGCCAGGTCCAGCTCGCGCGGACCGACCGCGGCCATCTCCCAGTCCAGGACCGCGGTCGGCACGAAGTCCACGTACAGGATGTTGCCGATCCGGGCGTCGCCCCAGCTGATCACGTCCGGGCCGACCTCGGCCGGGAAGTTGTCCTCCAGCCATTGGAAGGCTCGATCCAGGAGCGGCACCCGCTGCCCCTCGATGCCCCACTCGTAGAACGCGCGCAGGTCGTCCAGGTGCCGGCGCAGCGCGATCTCGCCGGCGCCGTCGTACTGGAGGAACGCGATCTCCTCGGGCGTGGTCTCGATCCCGTGTATCGCGGCCACCACGGCCACCGACTCCTCCTGGAGCCGGCGGCGCTGCTCGGGCGTGGCCGCGAGCATCCAGCCGTCGATCGTGTACGGCATCACGTCGGGCGGCGCGGCGCCCTCGGCCCGGCGCATCACGAAGAACGGGGCGCCGAGCGGCCCCTCGTCCGGCTCGTTCCAGAGCAGCGCGGGCACCGGGATCGAGCAGCGTTCGGCGACCAGCGTCATCACCGCGAACTGCTTGTCCATGTCGTAGCTGGGGAAGACCGGCTTGGCGTCCATCGCCGGCCGCATCCGCACCACGCAGCGTTCGGTGCGGCGCTCGCCGTCCTCGGTCCACGTCGCGTCGAACAGCAGCGTCTCGCTCGACATCCCGTTGCCCGACGGGGCGCGCAGTTCGGAGACCTCCGGTTCGGCCCCCTCCGGCAGTCGCCCGGCCAGCCAGACCAGCAGTTGATCGTGCACCGTCGCCAGGTCCCGCGTGCTGGTCTGCGGACGGGTGACCTCGTCGGAGTCGGCCACGACAACCTCCGGTATCCACGTCGCGAGCTGCGACCGGCGGTGCCGAACGTCCCTGCCGACGCCCGGTCCCCGCCCTGTCGGCGGCGTCCGCCCGACAGAAAAGTGAAACACGTTCTATCATGTGTGACACGTGTCATCAATGGCCGCGCGTGCCGATCCGGCGCGTCAGAGGGCGGCCCCGAGCCCGTGGCGCGGCGGGCACCGGCCCCCGTCCGCGAGCGCCGGCCGGGCTCCGCCGACGCGGTGCCGTACCGCACCGGAGCGTGTTGCAAACTGGGTGGATGTCGTCAACCCCCGCCAAGGTCCGCCTGCGTCCGCGCTGGTGGACCGAGTTGCTGCTGATCGCGGTGCTGTACGAGGTGTACTCGCTGAGCCGGCTCGTGGTCCGCGGCGACGCCGAGGCCGCGGTGCGCAACGCCGAGCGAATACTGCATGTGGAGTCGCTGAGCCACCTGGACCCCGAGCGCATGCTCAACCAGGTCGTCTCCAACCACGTGTTCATCGGCGTGGTCTGCGACTACGCGTACGCCACGCTGCACTACGTGGTGACGCCGCTGGTCCTGGTCTGGTTGTGGCGCGCGCGCCCCGAGCGGTACCGGGGCGCGCGCACCACGCTGGCCGTGGCGACGGTGGTGTCGCTGGCCGGTTTCATGCTCTTCCCGACCGCGCCGCCGCGAATGATCGAGGGCTTCACCGACACCATGGCGCACTTCGCGTCCTGGGGCTGGTGGGGCGGCGGGGCCAGTGCGCCGCGCGGCATGGAGCACATGACCAACGAGTACGCGGCAATGCCGTCGCTGCACGTGGGCTGGGCGGCGTGGTGCGGGTGGCAGGTGTGGCGGCACGGGCGCGGCCGGGTGGTGCGCGGGCTGGCGGTGCTCTACCCCTTGTTCGTGATCGTGGTGGTGCTCGGCACCGGGAACCACTACCTCGCCGACGTGGTCGCGGGCCTGGGCGTGATGGGTCTGGGCGCGCTGGCCTCGCCGTGGGTGGTGCGCGGGCTCGACCGGTTGCGGGGTGGGGTGGCGATGCGCCAGGCCGGGTCGAATTCCGCTGTCGCGGCGATCGATTCCGGCCACAAAGACGCCGCCTGACGCCATCGTCAGGTAACGGACAAAACGATTTCGGTCGAGATCTGCCGGATCCGACCTCGGAACGACGCCGGGCCTGCGGACAGGCGGTACCTTCTGGATGGCCCCACGCCCGAGCACACGGCAAGGATTCCGCCATCGGGCGCACGCCGATCGGACAAGTCGCCACAGCGGCGGACGAATCCGATCGGGCTCGGCCTGACAGGCCCATTTCTCGCCTGGCGGACGACGGGGTTCGACGCACGGGCACAGGACACGGGGCCGGCAGGCGACGACAGCGGGAGCGGTAATGCGGATCAGCGCCGTGGTGTTCGACGTGGGCGAGACCCTGGTCGACGAATCGCGCGAATACGGCACGTGGGCCGACTGGCTCGGGGTGCCCCGACATACCTTCGCGGCCACCTTCGGGGTGGTGATCGCGCAGGGCCTCGACTATCGCGAGGTGTTCCAGCGCTTTCGGCCCGGCTTCGACCTGACCGTCGAGCGGGCCGCGCGCGCCGAGGCGGGCTTTCCCGAGTGGTTCGGCGAGGAGGACCTCTACAACGACACCCGCCCCTGCCTCAAGGCGCTGCGCGACCAGCGCCTGTGGCTGGGCGTGGTCGGCAACCAGACGGTGAACGCCGGCATCATCCTGCGCGGCCTGGAACTGGGCGTGGACCTGCTCGCCACCTCCGACGACTGGGGCATCGGCAAACCCGAGCCGGCCTTCTTCGAACGCCTGGTCGCCGAGTGCCCGTGCCCGGCCGAGGAGATCCTGTACGTCGGCGACCGCCTGGACAACGACGTACGCCCGGCCCACCGGGCGGGCCTGCGCACCGCCCACATCCGCCGGGGCCCCTGGGGCTACCTGATCGCCGACGACCCGGAACTGGTCGCGGTAGCCGACTTGCGCCTGCAATCCCTCGACGAACTCCCCACAGCCATAGCCCGAATCAACAACACAACAGAGCAATAACCCGAGCACGGGGAGCGACCGCCGGGAGTGGTTGAACACCTTGGGGTCCACGCCGCCCGCAGGGCCGACCTGAACCTCTGGCGATCGGCTGCTCCGCGAGTTCGCGAGCATTCGGGGCGATGCGGCGCACGCCCGGCTGGGCCTAGGCGCGGGCGCCGTGGACCGATCCACGACCGCGTGGCGATCATCATTTGCGGCGGCTCGCTGGTCCTCAGCCCCGACGGAACATCAGCCGACCCTCCCGGCCTGCGCGGAATCCGATTCCACAGCGGGTCGCACGAAGGGACTTGCATGCCATCTCCGCCGTGCTGCGGCCCCGTCCACGAGATCACACGGCCCCGGGTGGCACCGACAGGCGAAAACGACCAGGGGCGCTCTTCCGGTGGGAAGAACACCTTTGCCACATAACCACCTTGCGGTGCGCCGCCAGGGACTCGAACCCGGACCCACTGATTAAAAGCGGCCTGCGTAAGCCAGGTTCGCCAAGGCTCTGGGGCGATTCGACACGACTCATCCGGCCCCGGGGATCCACCTGCACCCAGCGACGCGAACGTTGTCGGACCACTCCCGAATGATGGCTCCAGCACGCTCCCAGCCCGACCGCCAAGGCTGGCGGCTGTTCCCTGAGGGAGGCAGTGGCGACGCGGTCGTCATGTTTTCGGCTTCCCGAGTCAGCAGTGAGCGCGCCGAAGAACGGTGCATTTTCATGACCTGGATATCTTTGGTCACGTCACTGAGAAGGGGGCTTCTCAGGCCAAGTTTGCTCTTGGAGTTGACGTGTGTGCGGGGGGGGCCGCTAGCCTTCTCATAGTTGGTGGCCATCTAGATGGCCCAGATACAGCTATGCCCTCGAGTCCGCCTGATTTGCGCGGGCGGATTCGAGGGCCACAGCCAGGCACCGCCAAGGGCTGTATGCGAAGCAGTGACAGTGATCCAAGGCTTACTCGATAGACCCTAGCACGGGGGGGTCACAGGTGAAACGGACGTGTGATGGCGCGGGGTGCACGCGAGACGAGCGAGGCCGATCGGGTTGTTGAGGCCATATCTCCGGAAAGGTTCAAGCCCTTCCTGCACAAGTGTGGCGGCGACTACACCCGCGCACTGCGACTGTATGCCTGGGACGCTGAGGTGGCGCGAGCGCTGCACAGCCCACTGCGTGATCTCGAAGTGAGCTTGCGCAACCTGGTGCATCGCCAGCTCGTGGGGCGCCACGGCCAGGAGGCTTGGTGGGACGTGTCAAAGGCCCGGCCAAACTACAAGGGGCTGGACATGTTGGATCGGGCGCAGCAGATCCTGGAGAGCAGGCACCCCAGCCGTTCCTTTGGCCCGTGCGACATCGTGGCACAGCTGCCATTCGGTTTCTGGGTGAGCCTGTTCGGCTCGGCTGGCGACTACGAATTGCGCTACTGGAAGTCCTCGCTTCGCTACCTGTTCAGCCAGCCCCACGGTGGCCGGGGCGCCCTGTACAGGCAGCTTCAGTACATGCTTACGCTGCGTAATCGCATCGCCCATCACGAACGCATCTTCCAGCGCCATCTCGAGCAGGACCTGGAGACGGTGCTGACCCTGTTGGGTCATGTCTCTCCGGATATGGCGGCCAGGCACGCGGAGTACGGACAGGTTTCCGAGGTGCTGGCCCGAAAGGCAGGGGTTCTCTCTGGAAAGGAACCCATTCGGTTGTAGAGCGACGGAAGGTCGAACGCATGCGGGAACGGGAGACGGAATGACGACGCAGGCGCCCGCGAAGATTCTGGTCTCGCTTGGAGAGATCAAGGAACTGGCCGCGGTCGGACGGCCGACGGTCAGCAACTGGCGCCGCCGGTTCGGGAAGGAAGCGCTCGACGCTGTGGATGACCGGCGCCTCCCCTTCCCTGATCCGGCGGGTGGCACTGTCAGTAAGCCACTGTTCGACGCTGCGCAAGTGGCGATGTGGCTCGATCACCGCATCATCCCGGATCTGTCCGCCGACGATGACGCCGCTGTGGTGACGTACGGCGACCGATTCCGCCGTGGGCTCCGGTTGCGCGGCCTGGTGGCATTGCGCCATGTAGTGGGTTCCGCAGAGCGACTCATGGTCGATGCGCTTGCTGTGTGCGCCATGTTGGGGGAAGGCAGCAACTGGCGTCCCGAGTTGCTACCAGCGGGGCTTCTGGAGGACGCGGCGCACGCTGATCCTCAAGTGGAGAGCGCCGTTCGGGACTTGGCTGACGAACTCGGCTCCTCTGGGGCGGCGGCGGACACCGTGCTACACCTCGCCGAGCGCCTGGAATCTGACCTTGTCATGGATTTCACGCCCCCAGCCATTACCCGACTGATCGGCGAACTCGCCGGCCCGGTGGAAGCGGGTCCCGGCCAGCCAACCATCATCAATCTCTGTGCGGGCATCGGTGAGGTCTTGTTTGCTCTGAATAGCATCAGTTCGAGAGGCGAAATCGTCGCCGTCGAACCCGATCCGTTGCGCCGCAAGATCCTGCTGTACCGGCTCTTCGCCCACTTCTGCTCGCCGGTAGACATCTGCGAACACTCTGCAGAACTGGACTCCCTGCGTCCCTGGGAGCAGCAGGAGACCCAGCCCGAAGAGTCGCCGCCGTGGGGATTCCCCCGCGCCGATCTTGTCGTAGCGGATCCGCCTTACGCATCCAGTGAGCGTGAGCGCGACGAAGGCGGTCCGCTCGCTTGGGCTCTCGAGGCTGCACATCGCCTGGAACCCGGCGGCCGCGGATTCGTTGTCGTGCCTTCATGGACCCTTACCCGTCCGCGCGTCACGGCGGCAACGCCAACGGTGCGAATTCGCGAGGAACTGCTGCGTCGGGGTGTGGTGAGCGCCATTGTGCAGCTGCCGCGCCGGATCCATAGGTTCCGAACGGGTGCCGAGCACGCGTTGCTAGTCCTGCGCAATGACGCTGAGCCTGTGGGTGGTAGCACTGTGCTGCTTGTTGACGCTGATCGCATCGCCCGTCGTGTCGGCTCCGAGTGGCAGATGTACGTTGCCGAACTGCTGCGGAACGGTCACGCACCTGTAGCGGAAGAGGCTGGCTCTTTTCCCGTGATGGCCACTGGGCCGCGAGCCGAAGCTCTTCTCGACGGCCGCTCGGTGCTGCCAGTGCACCGCCTCGCCTCGGTGGAGGAGGGGCTTGACCACTTCGCGGCGACGCTGGACGCCCGGCGCGCCGCATCGGTCGCGCTGCCGCAGCTGAAGGAGTGGATAGGGCACCTTGGCGTCGGCAAGCGGAGCGAGCCGGTCCTTCATCGCAAGATTGATGAGCACATCAGAGCTGGGCAGCTGCGTCTGCTGTCTGGGCTCCGCATTCGCGAGGCGGACATCGGTGATGCCGGGCTGATAGTCGTCGGCCGGGAGGAGATGCTTGGTGCCCTGCCGCTCGGGCAGCGCCGGATTGCTCCGGAGGACCTCGCGCACTATCCGCAGGCGATGATCACCGAACGTGGTGATGTCTTCCTGCATACCGAACACGGCGTGCGTACGAGGGTGGACGACGCTGGCGGCTGTGTCCTGCTGGCTCCGGTGCGGGGGGTCAGGATTCCCGCCTACCGGGAGTACCTGGCGGGCCCCAAAGCTAAGCGCCTCGTGCGTTCGGACAGCCTGTGGATGCGTCCGCAACCACTGGCACATCTCCTTGCCGCTCCACGCAACCAACAGCGAGGAAGCGGATCGCTGGTGCGCAGGGTGAGCGTCCGGGAAATGGACCTCCCCCTGCTACGGCCCGAAGAGATCGAGGAACTGGAGGTTATTCTCCACGAGACCGACCGCCATCGAGAGGAAGTGCGAAGGCAGTTGGATGCCCTGGACGCCCTCGCTCGCCGAGTGGCGGCGGGTGTCGCGGACGGGGAGTTGGCGCTGCGCCGCAAACCCCACGGCACTTAGAGACCTCTCGCAGAACACGCGAGATCCTGCACGACGCGCAAACGAGAGAAGTGAGGCACCGTGCCGCCACGGAAGAAGAAGCAGGCCGAGCCCGAGGACATGAAAACGATCCTCTGGGCCTCGGCGGACAAGCTCCGAGGCAGTCTTGACGCTGCCGCATACAAGCACTTCGTGCTCGGTCTTGTGTTCCTCAAGTACGTCTCCGCAGCCATGGCCGAGAAGCGCGCCCAGCTGGAGACCGAGTTGAGGGAGGAAGGCGGCTGGAGCGAAGCCGACATGCTTACGACGCTGGAAGAGCGCCGTGAGTACACCGGTGCCGGGATCTTCTACGTGCCGCCGACTGCGCGATGGGAGACTATTCTGGAGCGGGCTGTGGGTACGGTTGACGGTGCGAGCCTAGGCGAGACGATCGACGCGGCGATGCGCGCGGTCGAAAGCTATAACCCCGCCCTGAACCGGACCCTGCCGAAGATCTACGCCAGCGGACGCGTGGATGGCGAGCGCCTTGCCGGACTGGTCAAACTGATGGACCGGCTCGTTTTCCAGGAGCAGCTCGGCGACGACGGTCGCCGCAAGGGCGCGCGGGACATCATGGGCGAGGTGTACGAGTACTTCCTCGGGGAGTTCGCCCTCCAAGAGGGCCGCAAGGGTGGGGAGTACTTCACTCCGGAGAGCGTTGTGCAGCTGCTCGTGGAGGTCCTTGAGCCCAGGCAAGGCGAGCGTGTCTATGACCCGGCGTGCGGGTCCGGCGGCATGTTCGTCCAAGCGGAGAAGTTCATCGAATCGCATGGTGGAAATCCACTGAATGTTTCTGTCTATGGACAGGAACTCAACCAGACGACTTGGCAGTTGGCTCATATGAACCTCGCCATTCACGGCGTCGAGGCCAATCTGGGTGAGGAACCCGCCGACACCTTCCGTAACGATCAGCATCCGGGGCTGAAGGCGGATGTCGTAATGGCCAATCCGCCGTTCAATGTCTCCGACTGGGGCGGCGAACTCCTCGGAATGGATCGCCGCTGGACGTACGGGACTCCGCCTGTCGGCAACGCCAACTACGCCTGGCTTCAGCACATGATCAGCAAGCTCGCCCCGGGCGGACGTGCCGGTGTCGTCCTTGCTAACGGCTCAATGAGCAGCAAGCAGTCGGGTGAAGGTGAGATCCGCAGAGCAATGGTTCAAGATGACATCGTAGCCTGCATGATTGCGCTCCCCGGACAACTTTTCCGATCTACGCAGATTCCGGCCTGCCTTTGGTTCCTCGCCGAAGGCAAAGGTCGCCACTCAAGTTGGGCGCCGGATCGCAAGGGTGAAGTGCTCTTTATCGATGCCCGCGATTTCGGCGCAATGGAGAACCGCACACTTCGCAAGCTGACTTCGGTCGAGATCGTCGACCGCATCGGTGACACGATTCGCGCGTGGCGGGGTGTGGCGGGGTACGGGCCGTACGAGGATGCGCCAGGCTTCGCTGTAAGTGCGTCGCTGGACAGCATTGCCGAGCACGACTTCGCGCTTACGCCGGGGCGGTATGTGGGGACAGCGGAGGCCGAGGTTGACCCCGACGCCGAGCCCGTGGAGGCAAAAATTGCCCGCCTGACGGCCCTACTGCGAGAGCAGTTTGATGAGTCGGAGCGCCTAGCGAAGCTTGTGGGCGAGCAACTGGGGAGGCTGTGATGGAAGACTGGCCCAAGTCCCGCTTCGATGAACTGGCTTCCTTGACTCGATGGGCTTTTTCTATTGGCCCATTTGGCTCAAAGGTAACTACGCGAGACTATCGATCGGAAGGTGTTCCTTTTGTTCGTGGCGTGAACCTTGCTCGCGGGATCTTTCTCGATGAAGATTTTGTTTTCATTTCCCCCTCGCTGGCTAATGAAGTCGAGTCCGCCGTTGTTTTCCCGGGAGATCTGGTATTCACCCGCAAGGGCACCGTTGGTCAGGTTTCAATGATTCCGCGCTCTGCGCGGTATGAGCGGTACGTGATCTCCGGAAGTCAGGTTAAAGCGACGCTGGATGAGTCGCGCGCCGTTCCCGAGTTCTATTACTACTGGTTTACCTCGCCGCAGGGACAGCGTAGCATTTTGGAGCACGCTGTAACGACAGGCGTGCCCAGCTTGGCCAATTCTTTGGCCAGTATCCGCAGCCTCATTGTCCCGAGGCCCACGCTTTGCGAGCAAAAGGCCATTGTCGAAGTTCTCAGTGCTCTCGACGACAAGATCACGCTAAACAATCGGATGGCCGAAACCACCCGGAAGATGTGTCGGGCTGTGATGGTAGATCTTTGGGCCAGGGGGAAGGTGACGTCGCTGGTACGAAGTGAGCCGTTTGCGGACGATGGCTGGCGGCGGACAACGCTCGGCGCCTTGTGCGCGAGCGGTGGGGGCTCCGTCCAAACGGGGCCATTCGGCAGCCAACTTCATGCATCTGACTACGTGGATACCGGCATTCCAAGCGTGATGCCTCAGAATATTGGCGACAACCTCATTTCTGAGGACGGGATTGCCCGGATCACAGATGAGGATGCTCAGAGGCTATCAAAATATCTGCTGGCAGAAGGCGACATCGTATACTCACGTCGAGGTGATGTGAAGCGCAGAGCGCTCGTGCGGAAGAACGAATCGGGCTGGCTTTGTGGAACCGGATGTCTACGTGTCCGGGTTGGCACGTCCACAGATCCGCTCTTTTTTAGCTATTATCTTGGCGAGCCAGAAATTCAGAACTGGATCGGACAACGCGCCGTCGGTGCGACGATGCCAAATCTAAATACAGCGATTTTGGGGCAAGTCCCCGTAATCCTTCCGCCCGACAACGAGATGGTACGGATGGGCAAGCGACTGTCGGGGCTCGACGCGCTAGCTGCGCACACTCAGTACGAGAACCGCACTCTCGGCGACCTTCGAGACAGCCTCCTTCCGCGACTTCTCTCCGGCAAGGTGCGCGTCAACGATGCCTTCCGCGCAGTCGAGGATGCCGTATGACCACGGAATCCGGGCACCCTGGCCCTCCTGTGCCACGCGACCTCTTCGGCGAGCCACCCCTAGATCTGCTGACCGAACAGGAGTTGGAGCTGTACGTCCTCGAGCTGCTCGGGGAGTACGGATGGGAACACGTGGCGGGGCGTGAGTTGGGGCCTGCCCATGGGGTTCGGCGGGACTGGAAGGACATGGTTCTGCGGCCACGCCTGCTCAGGGCGATTCGGGCCCGTTCCGAGTACCGTGAGCTGCCCGAGCACGTTGCCGAGGATGCCGTTACCGAGTTGCTGCGCTGGCAGACGCGCAACGACCTTCGGGAGAATCATCGCTTCTACGAACGGCTGACAACCAACCCGGTCAGCATTCCCTACGACGACCCGACGACCGGCGAGGAGCGGCACGCACGGATCCGTCCCATCGACTTCCTGGATCCACACGGAAACGACCTCGTCGCTGCCTCACAGGTCCGGGTCCAAAGCGCCAAGAACCGTGTCTTCGTGTTCGACATCGTGCTGTACGTCAACGGCCTCCCGCTTGCCGTCCTCGAGCTGAAGAAGGCCGACAGCAACGACAGCGCTCGTACCGCCTTCGACCAGATCCAGGGCTACCGGCGGGAGCTGAGGGAGACCGGCGCCTTCCACACGATGCTGCTTGCACTCGCCTCAGACGGCATAACCGCTCGCGTTGGCACCCCATTCACGTCCTGGCAGCACATGGCCCCCTGGCATGTCGATGACCATGGTGTATTGCTCCGCAAGGATGAGCGCCAGGATGGTAGGGCACTGGAGCGCATGCTGTACGGCGCGTTCGAGCCCGCTCGCTTCCTCGATCTGATAGCCAACTTCCTGTCGTACTCGGCGGGGAAGACCGGCTCCGTCGACACGGTGAAGCTCGCCAAGGCCCACCAGTACCTGGCGGTCAACGCAGCTGTAAGAGCCACCGAATCAGCGGTCGCAACCGACGGCAGAGCGGGTGTCGTCTGGCACACTCAGGGCGCCGGCAAGAGTGAGGAGATGCTCTTCTATGTCGGTAAGGCGGCGCGTACCCCGGAGCTATCCAACCCGACGTTCGTGCTGCTCACGGACCGGATCGACCTTGATAGCCAGCTGTACGCGACGTTCGCCTCGAGTCGCACCCTCGAGAAGATCACGGGCCCGCCGGAGAAGGTCCCGGACGCAGGACAGTTGCGCCGGCTGCTGGACAGCCCAGCGAGCAATGGTGGAGTCGTGTTCACGACGCTCCAGAAGTTCCGCCTCAGTGAGGAGGAACGGAAGGCGGGCGTGCGTCATCCGCTGATTTCTCCGCGACGTGACGTGATCGTCGTGGTCGACGAGGCTCACCGCAGTCACTACGACTTCATCGACGGCTTTGCCCGCAACCTCCGTGATGCCCTACCCAACGCGACATTCATTGCCTTCACTGGAACGCCCATCAACAAGACATTGGGCGTCTTCGGCGCGAACATCCATACATACGACCTGACGCAGGCCGTTGACGACGGCGCCACCGTGCCCGTCTTTTACGAACCGCACCTTGTCCGCGTGGACCTGCCCCCGGGCGCCGACCTGGAAGACCTGGACGCCCGCGCTGAAGGGCTAGTAGAGGGCCTGTCAGAGGAGGAGAAGCGCAAGGCCCGCCAACAGTTCGGCAGGCTTGAGGACCTGATCGGTGCCCCCCAGCGAATCGACGAGGTTGCCGGCGCGCTGCTTGAGCACTGGGAGGCGCGGAGCCGGGAAATGACCAAACTGACTGGCCACTGTGGCAAAGGCATGGTCGTCTGTGCGTCCCGTGCAGTTGCCGCCCGACTTTTCGAGGCGGTGATCCGGCGACGTCCTGCGTGGGCCGGAGACCGTGACCCCGACAGTGGACTGCTAACTGATGACACCGGGCGTATCCGGGTCGTCTTCACCGGCAATGCAGCCAGGGACACCGCCGAGGTTGCTGACTACGTGCGCACACCAGCACAGCTCAAGAAGATCCAGGAAAGGGTGGTGGACGAAAGTGACCCCCTTGAATTGATCATTGTCCAGTCGCTCTGGCTCACCGGGTTCGACGCCCCTCCACTTCATACCCTGTACCTCGACAGGCGGATGCATGGCGCTGCCCTGATGCAGGCCATCGCGCGCGTCAACCGCACTTGGCCCGGCAAGCCGTCTGGTCTGGTCGTGGACTTCCGAGGAGTGGTTCAAGAGATCAAAGAGGCCCTGGCCGAGTACTCCAAGCCGGACCGCGAGCATCCTATGCTTGGCGCAGACCTGTACGAGGCCGTCAAACTCGTGCGCGAAAACCACCAGCGCGTCGACGAATTGCTCCATGGCTGCCCATGGCGGCGTATCCGCGACATGGGCGGGCCTACCTCCTACCGCGAGGCGCTAACCGGGGTACTGGAGTTCCTGATCACGCCCGAACCGAGCCTCCCACCGGGGCAGGCCACGCGCAGCCAACGGTTCATGTTCTACGCGGGGCGCCTGGCAGAGGCATTCTCGCTTTGCCCCACGGACGAGCGGGTGCAGGACCTGCTGCCCGACCTCCGCTTCATCGAGACTGTGCGCACTTCCCGCAGGAAGTACGCAATGGACGAAAAGGCAGAGCAGGGACTCGCTACGGCGGCTGATGTCCGCCTGCTGATCGCTCAGCTCAATGCGTCGGTCGTCACGACCGACGGTGTGGTGGACATCTATGATGCGGCCGGACTGACTAAGCCTGACCTGTCGCATCTGGACGACCGGATGCTTCGCGACCTCCAGAACAGCAAGCATCCAAATCTCGCGATTGAAGCGCTGCGACGTGCTTTGTTGAAGGAGGTCAAGGACGTCCACGGTGGAAACCTCACCCGCCAGGAGACTTTCACCAAAAAAATGCAGGCTGCCATGAACCGTTACACCAACGGAATACTCACGGCAGCCGAGTTCATGAAATTCCTTGTTGAACTAGCGAAAGAAGTATCCGCTGACCGCGGCCGGGCGAAACACCTGGGTATCACGGAGAAGGAACTCGCCTTTTACGACGCCCTGGCGGCCGACCCGTCGGCCGCCGAACAGATGGAGGACGCACTGCTGGCGAAGATCGCACACGAGCTGTACGAGCAGATCCGCAAGGACGTCACGGTTGACTGGAAGGTTAAGGAGCAAGCACGTGACCGGATCATGGCTCGGGTGCTCAGGCTCCTGCGCAAGTACGGCTATCCGCCAGACAGGCAGCCAGCGGCGATCGAGCGTGTGCTGAAGCAGGCAGAGGACATGGCCGACACGCTTGCCTGACTGGGCCCCAAGAGCGAGAGGCCTGATTGCCGCCGGACCTCTGGTGCGGCGTCAGTTGGCCTTCGCGTTGGTCAGATGGGACCTCGTCCGAGCGGGAGGAACTTGCCCGGCTGCGGCGGGAGAACCTCCGCCCGCGGCAGAACTGGAGGTTCTCAAGCGGGCCACGGCTTTCTTCGCGCAGGAGACCCCGATGACGGTCCACCCGTTCATCGAGGCGGAGAACAGCGCAGGTCACAGCGTCAAACGCGCCTGTGAACTCCTCCAGCTCTCCCGAGTCGCCTACTACCACCGCCGCACCCTTGCCGCACCATCCGCGACGCGGAGCTCACCGAGCAGATCACCCCAGTCCACGCCTCTTCGCGCGGCAGCTACGGCGCGCCGCGCTTCCATGCGGTCCTGGTCGGCGCCCGGGTCGGCGCCGCCGCGTCGCCCGATTGATGCGCCAGGCCGGACTGGGGGCCGACATCGCAGATGCGGGCGGTGCATCACCGTCCCGGAGCCGAACACCGCCCTGAGCATGTGGTGGGCCGATGTCGAGGGGGTCGGCGCGTCGGTCGCCGGGCCGACAGCAGGCGCGGCGCGGGGGGTCGGGGCTGACGTCCCATTGCCGTACTGCCGCTGGCGTGACGGGCGGGGACCGGGGCGCTGTCGGCCGTAAAGGCGAGGCGGCCGATGTCGTCGCCGGCATGCTAACCGGGCGTACGGACGAGCTGACTTCTCTATCTGCGAGCGGGCGTTTGGGGCCGTTGACGATCGGTGCGGACGTGGGTTCACAGTCTGTGGACGCCGCGGGGCCATCGCATGTGCGGCTGGGGCGGCCGATGGACTTCAGCACACGACTCGGCCCCGATGCCGAGCCAGGCTGGGAACTGGTCGCGGACCTCGACAGGTCTGGTCGTGCGTACGTCCGGAAGGACGGCGTCCTGGTGGGTCGGGTCGAGCGCTACGACGACTCGACCGGCGGGCACGCGGCTGGCGCGGCGTCCGAATAGCCCGGAGTGGGGGCCGACGCGGGTTGGATCGGACCAGGACCTGGCCGCGGCGACGGTCGTTCCTGCCTCATGCGTGTGCGGAGCGGCGAAGCGCCCGGCTGGCATCGGGGCGATGGAGGGCGCCGGGTTGAGCGCTCAAGGGAGGGCGCGCGGCGCTCACATCACGCTCCCACCACAAGGTCAAAAACGCCTTGGGCGTTCTCGATTCATCGAGAACGCCCTCATCGTGTACCGCTTGCCTGTGCGCCGCCAGGGACTCGAACCCCGGACCCGCTGATTAAGAGTCAGCTGCTCTAACCAACTGAGCTAGCGGCGCTTGCGTTGCGTGGGAAACATTAGCAGGGGTCGGCGGTGATCGAAAATCGACACCCGGAGACCGGGCTCGACCGTGTCCGGGGGCGCGCGGGGAGCGTATCGAGGGCGCACAAGGCCCCTCGAAGGACTTCTTTGAGGACACGGGGAGGACGCCGCTTTCCGGACATCCGCAAAGAGGTCCCCCGGCCCCTCTCACGGCGGGTACCGTCGGCATCACAGCCTGCACAGCACACCGCACGCGTTAACCGGGAGGGCCGATGGCCATGCGGCAGGGGGCCGGTCCTTCGTCCGGGAATGTCCGGCTCAAGGCCCTGCGGCACTCGCATGGCTGGGTTTCCCAGCAACAATTGGCCGACGCGTTCGAGAAGAAGGCGCTCGAATGCGGCCTCCGCCTCGGGGTCAGTGTGCGGCAGGTGCGCCGGTGGGAAAGCGCCGAGCCGCCCTGGCCGACCCCCGATTATCAGCAGGTCCTGCAGGCTTTGTTCGAGCGGCCGCTGACCGATCTCGGGTTCACCCCGCCGTGGCAGGCGGAGCTGACGGCGGAGTACGGCGAGGGCTATGCCGACGGCTACCCCGAGTCGCAGCCCGTGCTCGAGCAACCGGCGCCGCCGGGCCTGCCCGCGCCCGCCCGCGAAGCCGGGTGGGCCGCGGAGCTTTCGGAGCCGACCGGCTACGGCGAGGCCCGGGTGCGTCGACAACCGCCCCCACCCGGCGGCAGCCCGCTCGGGGGGGCGATGGCGCTGCCCGCCCGCACCGCGCCCCCGTCGCCACCCGGCCGCACACCGCCCCCGCCCGGCCGCCACGTGCCGCCGCCGCGATCCGGCCCGGTGCCGCCGCCGGGGCCGGTACCGCCCCCCGGCCTCGCGCCCCCACCCGGCCCGGTGCCTCCGCCCGGCCTCGCGCCGCCACCCGGCCCGGTGCCCCAGCCCGGCCTCGGGCCCATCCCGGCCCAGGCGCCGCCGTTCGGGGACGGCCCCACCGTGGTCGACGGCCGGCGGCTGGAGGGCGACCGGCCCCGCGACCTGCCGGTCCGGCCACCGCTGCGCGTGATCGGCCCCCGCTCCGTCGAGCCGCCGAGCCGGTCCCTGGAGATCGCCACCCCCGCCGTGCTGCGCCAACTCCTGCGCGACACCCCCGACCCGGGCCCGCTGGCCGTGCCGATGCACTCGCGGGCCGGCCAGCTGACCGTGGTCGGCGCCGACCAGTACGCGATGCTCACCCGGACCTACCGGCAGATGTACTGGGTCGCCCCCGCCGCCATCGCCTACCCCTCGGTGATCGCCCACGTGCGCCTGGGCACCCAGCTACTCGCCGCCCCCGGCCCGGCCCGGGCCCGGCGGATCCTGGGCGCCTCGCTCGCCGAGACCGCGATGCTGGCCGGCCGGATGGCCTTCTTCGACCTGGACCGCCCGCACGACGCGCAGGACCACTACCTGGTCGCCTACCGGGCCGCCAACGAGGCGGACGACACCCTCCTCGCCGCCGCCGTACTCGCGCACACCGCCTTCATCCCCGCCTTCGACGCCGCCCCCACGGCCGCGGCGGACATCCTCGACTTCGCCCGCAAGACGGCTACGCGCGATGCGCCGACGGTGATGCGCGCCTGGTTCGACGCGGTGCAGTCCGAGTTCGAGTCGCTGCGCGGCACCCCCGAGCGCGGGCTGCACCTGCTCGACCGGGCCGAGGACCTGCTGTGCCACCCCGACAACACCCCCACCCCGCCCTGGCTCGACTTCTTCGACGCCTCCCGGCTGTGGGGCTTTCGCGGCAAGGCCGAACTCACCGCGCGCCGCATGGACCAGGCCCAGGGCTCGCTCAACGACGCATTGCAGAACCTGCCGCCCAACGGCGACAAGCAGCGCGCGGTGATGTACGCCGACCTCGCCGAGGCGGCCTTCCAGGCGGGCGAGGTGGACGAGGCGTGCGGCCGGCTGTTCCAGTCCATCGACATGTTGCGGATGCACTGGTATTCGATGGGCATGGACCGGGTCCGGGAAACCCGCAAACAGCTGGAGCCGTACAAGAGTTCGGTCGCGGTGCGGCAACTCGACGAGGCGCTGGCGTCGTTCTCCGAACTCGCGCCCACCGACGAGACCGGCTTCGTGGCCCTGCCCTCGGCCGAGGAACAGCGCGACGAGCGGCGCGGTCGTCGGCGCGGCGATCCGCGCTGAGTTCCGCCTGTCGGTCACATGGTCCACACTGACCCGGGACCGGACGGTTCGACGACGAAAGCCGTACACGAGACATGCGCACGACGGGTACGACCGGCGCTATCGCCGGCAGGCTGGAGCAGTTGCGCGGCGAACTGCCCACCCGCAATCACAACGCCCGCACGGTGGCCGCCCTCGCGGCCAACCCGGGATGCGCCCGCCGCGGCGTGTTGGACGCGGCCGGCATCGAGAAGACCGTACTGGCCGAACGCCTCGGCTTCCCCGCCCGCTACGGCCGCTCCCCGTTCGCCATCGGGCGCGGCAACGTGTTCGAGGCCCGGGTCAAGGCCGACGACGGGCGGGAGTTGCGCCGCCTCCTCGCCGAGGTCCTGGGCGCCGACCCCGACGACGGCGCGCTGGTCGACGTGGACGGTCCCACGGGTCCCGCCGGCCCCACGGGTTCCACCGGCCGACCCGGCCGACCCGGCCGTGAGGAACGGGTCGCCCGCACCCGCGAGGCGCTCCTGCGCGCGGCGAGCGGCGACCCGGACGCCTGCGCGATCCTGGACCACCCGCTGCTCCCCCTCGACGTGGCCGGCCGGCGCGCCTACCTGGAACCCGACGCGATGGCCTGCCGGGTGGCCGGCCGACTGCACGTGGTGGAGATCAAGTCCTTCGCGATCATCGACGGCTCCGCCGACCCGGGCAAGCTGGCCTCCGCCACCCGACAGGCGGCGGTATACGTACACGCCCTGCGCGGGCTCGCCGAGGAACTGGGCCTGGACCCCGAGTCGGTGTCCACCGACATCGTGCTGGTGTGCGCCCAGGACTTCGCCAACCGCCCGATCGCCGTGGTGCTCGACGTACGTCGCGAACTGGCCACCACCCGGCGGAGGTTGGCCCGGCTGTCCGGGGTCGAGGAACTGTTCGCCGAACTCCCCGAGGGGCTGACCTTCGACGTCGCCGAGGAGCGGGTCGGCGCGGCCGTCGCCCGAGTGCCCGCCGCCTACCTGCCCGACTGCCTGTCCGCCTGCGAACTCGCCCTGTTCTGCCGGGACGAGGCCCGAGGCTGCGGCACCGGCGGCGGCGTGGGCACGCTGGGCACCTCGGTACGCGGCGCGCTCGGCGGCATCGACGACATCGGCACCGCGCTGGCGCTCGCCGACGGCACCCGCGCTCCCGAGCCCGGCCAGGAGGACGTGGCCCGGCTGCTCCGCCGCGCCCAGGCGCTGCGGCACGAGGCGCTGGGCGGTGTCGGGTGAGCACGATCGCCGCGCTGGGCCGGTTGCGCGCCGCGGCGACCGGGCACGCGCAGCCGGCGGCGACGGTGCGCCATCGGCACCTGTCCGCGCGTCCGGTGGTACTGGTGCCGTATGTGCTCGCGGGCGAGGCGTTCGCGCCGCTCGCCGCACTGGTCGGCACCGACCGCGACCGGCCGCGCCTGCTCGCCGTACCGCAACCGCGCGACCGCGACCGCCGGTTCGCGCACGCGGCCGAGCTGGCCGGGCAACTGCTGCCCTACCTGAGCGCGTTCGCCGCCGAGACGGAGACCATCGAGCGCCGCGGCGACGATCCCTACGAGCGCAGCCTGGACGCGCCGCAGGTGCTGGTACCCACCACGGGCGGGATCGAGTACCTGCGCCTGCTCGGCCGCTCCACCCGATTCCGGCGCACCGACGGCGAGTTCGCGGTGCCGGCCGGGGTGCCGCTGCTCGGCCGGTGGAGTACCTGGCTCGCGGATCGGGCCGGTGTGCCCGGATCGAGCGTGCTGCTCGCGATGACCGACCTGCTCACCCAGGCGTGGGCGACCGGGCAGAGCGCGATGGAGGACGGCGACCTGGCCTCGCTGCTGGCCTGGATCGACCCGCCCGCCGGTCGGCGCGGGGACGAGGCCGCGCGGGAGGCGGAGGGTGGTCCGACGGCGGGCCCGGCGACCGATCCGGCGTTCGACGAACGGCTCGTGCCGCTGATCACCGCGTTCGACGAGGCGGTGGCCGCCCAGCGGGAGTCGGACGAGGACGAGGACGCTCGCGAGCGCGAGCGGCGGGCCGAGCAGGCGATCCGGGACGCGCTGTCCGCCGAGTTGATGCCCACCTGGGACCGTATGTGGCGCGGCGTGGACCTGCTCGCCGCTCTGCCGGCGGGTGCCTCGGTGGCCGGGCGCTGGGAGGCCGACCGGGCCTCGTACAGCTTCTTCGCCACCGACCTGGCCGACCCCGAGTCGCGTCCGCAGCCCAGGGTGCCCGGCGCGATCTCGGCCGCCGCGCAACTCGCGGGCCGGGAACGGGCCCAGGCCCGGCTCGACGCCGAACAGGTGCGCGACGACCCGCTGTTGATGGCCGCCGTGCGGTTGGCGGGCGAGGCCTTCCGGGGCGAGCTGATCGCGGTGGACGCGGAGCGCATGGTCACCGAACCGGGCAAGAAGACCGCCCGTCCCCGGCCGCTGCTCGTCTTTCGCACCGAGGACGAGCCGCTGTTCGGGCCCGGTATCGAACTCGCCTGCGTGGAGCGCCCCGACGCGAAGGCCCGGGTGCTGGCCAACGAACCCGGCCGGATGGAACTGGAGTTGTTCGGCGGCATGGGCGGCGGCAAGGCGCCCAAGCCGGGCAGCGTGCCCGAGCGGGGCGAGGTGTTGTGCTGGACCTCGCTGATCGCCGAGTTCCGGCGCAGCCCCGAATGGCCCGCCGTCGAGGACACCCCCTGGACGCACGGCGGCCCGCCGCCCGAGCCGGAATCGGAGCCGGGCTCGGAGACCGCGACCGGATCCGAGCCGGACGACGACGCGTTGGAGGAGTGGTCGTGACGACCGCGCACACCCGAGCCCCGCAGGGCGACCCGGCCGCGCTCGCCGCCGCCGCGACCGCCGCGGTGCTCGCCGACCTCGGCTCGGGGACGCATCGCGGCGTCGTGGTCGACTCGCCGCCCGGCGCGGGCAAGTCCACCCTGGTGGTGCGCGCCGCCGGCGAACTGGCCACCTCCGGCGAGCGGTTGATGATCGTCGCGCAGACCAACAACCAGGTCGACGACCTGCTGGTCCGGCTCGCCGAGGAGCACCCGCGGCTGGCCGTGGGCCGGTTGTCCGCCACCGGCTACCGGCTGCCGCCCGCCCTGGTGGGCACCTCGGTGTCCAACGCGGAGAAGGCCGAGGCGCTGGACGCCTGCGCGGTGGTGGTTGCCACGGCCGCCAAGTGGGCGCTGGTCCAGGACCGGCGCTGGCCCTGGGCGATCGTGGACGAGGCGTACCAGATGCGCTCCGACGCGCTGCTCCTGGTGGCGCGGCTGTTCGACCGGGCGCTGTTCGTGGGCGATCCCGGCCAACTCGACCCGTTCGCCACCGTGGACACCTCGCGCTGGCACAGCCTGAGCTACGACCCGTCGCAGAGCGCGGTGGTGGTGCTCCGCCGGCACAACCCGGACCTGCCGGTGCACCGGCTGCCGGTGTCCTGGCGACTGCCCGCGAGCGCGGCGCCGCTGGTGTCGGACGCGTTCTATCCGTTCACCCCGTTCCGCTCCGGGACCGGTCCCGGCGAGCGTTCGTTGCGCTTCGAGGCGGCGCGGGAGCACGACGCGTACGACACCGTGGTCGACGTCGCGGCCGGGTCCGGGTGGGGGCTGCTGGAGTTGCCCGCGCGGTTCACCGGGGCGGCGGACGAGGAGGCGGTGCGGGCGGTGGCCACGCTGGCCGCGCGGCTGCTCGCGCGCGGCGGGACGGCGGTCGGCGAGCGTACCCCCGACGGGGTGCCGCTGGACGCGTCCCGGATCGCGATCGGGGTCAGCCATCGTGAGCAGCGGGCCCGGGTCGAGTCGGCGCTGCGCGACCTCGGCGCGACGGAGATCGTGGTGGACACCGCGAACCGGCTCCAGGGCCGCGAGTTCGACGTGACCGTGGTGCTGCATCCGCTCTCCGGGCGGCGCGACGCGACCGAGTTCCACCTGGAGACGGGTCGGCTGTGCGTACTGGCCTCCCGGCATCGGCACGCGTGCCTGGTGGTCGCTCGGGCGGGGATCCCCGAACTGCTCGACGCGCACCCGACCGCGAACCCGGTGCACCTCGGCGTGCCGGTGTCGTTCCCGGACGGGTGGGAGGCCAACCAGGCGGTGCTGGCCGAACTCGGCAGGCATCGGGTGCCGCTGACGCCCTGAGCACGGGTACGGCTCTCGCGACGTGCGGGTCCGCACCGCCCGCGCGAGCGCCGGCCGCCCCCTCCGGCCGGCGTCCCCGACCGTGCGCTACTCGCCGCGCTCCAGCAGCAGCCGTCGGCCGTGCTCGATCATCTTCGCCGTGTATTCCTCGCCCCACCCCGCGCGCGCCGCGACCTGAGCCGTCGTCAGATGGTCGAACCGATTCGGGTCCGCCATCCGCGCCGCGGCCATCGCCTGGTAGTCCGCCGCCCGGTCGGCCGCCGCCCGGAACGCCTCGGCCAGGTCGGTCGAACGGGTCAGCACCTCCTGGGGATCGGTCAGATCGTCCAGGTCGAAGAAGCGTTCGTCGGGCGGCTCGGGGACCGAGGGCTCGAACAACAGCGGCACAGGCCGCATGCGGGGCTTGCGCGACTCGGACGGCATGCGCGGATTCCTTCCGACAGGGCAGACGTGCTGACGACGAAAACGGACGGGGGGAAGCAGCGGGAAACAGCCGATTCGAGAAGATCGGCAAGGTCCCGTGCCCTAGCCATTGTCGCCAACCGGGCGCCATGCGAAAGACCCTTGCCCGAAAGAGGGACGCCTGTCCGGGCGGCGCCCGGATAAACCCCGAATCGGGCGGCGCCGGCGCCCGATTTCGGGGCTTGGTCCGGCTTCGACCGGGGTTGGCTCCGGCCTGTGTCCGGCCGCGGAGCGGCTTCGGCGCGGCGTGGGCGCGGGTTCGGAGCGGCTTCGGTCCCGCCTCGGACCGCCCCGGGCCGGACCCGATCCGGGACCACGCACGGACGCGCCCCCCGGCCGAGGGGCCGAGGGGCGCGTCGCGTCTTGCAGATACCGGTCGGGTCGAGCAGGTATTGGGGGAGCCGCTCGTGATGTCAGGTCTCCGACCGGTACGTCCTGGGCGACCTCAGATCGCCTGCTGGTGGCGCTCTGCGAGCGCGCGGGCCGCCTCGGCGATCGCCGCGCGCACGTGCCGCAGCGTGGTCAGGCGGTTGTCGGGCGTGGGCGGCACCAGCCAGACCAGCGGGCCGTCGTTCTGCTCCGGCGGCGGCGGGAAGGTGATCCACGCCCCGCGTCCGTGGTGGCGCGGGCCGAGCCGGCGCTCGCGCGGACGCATCGGCATCACGGCGGTCGGCGGTACGAGGAATCCGATCCGGCGGTAGCGGCGGTCGAAGATGACCGGTCCGACCGGCACGCGGTGTGCGTGCAGGGTCTCCAGGGCCGCCCGACCGAGCCGGTCCTCCACCTCGATCACGTCGAACGTCTCGCCGGCGGCGACCAGGCGAGGTGCGTACGGGTTCCGAAGCGCGTCCTGCGGCAGCGCTGCCAGCGTCGTCCGGTTCACGTCGGCGTCCATCGGTGAGGCGGTCCTCTCGTTTCGTCATGGAAGTCATGGAAACGGATTCGTCCCCGGGGGCCGGGAGGTCCTCGAAGCGTCCTCTGTGTCCTGCACGTGCCAAAGGCGTCCGAGTCGTGCGTCGTCCGCCCTGCCCTTAGATGCAACCAGGCCGGCACACGGTGTGACGAGGCCCGCGGTGGGACTCCTGAAGGACGCGCTGAGGACTCTTGCCGCCCTAACGGGCTAGAGGCATGACGCCGCAGGTGGGACCGGGTCACGATCGAGATCCAGCACGGATCTTTCGGACCCGGTGTATCACGTGAGCGGGTCCTCCCAGTCATGTCCGTCAACCGACGCGTATGGAGGACGCGGTGCAACGACGTACCTTTCTGGCCGGCGCCGCCGTCGCCGGCCTCACGGCGAAGACATCCGCCGCGTACGCCTCCTCGGCGCCGGCACCCGCCCTCCCCGACCCCGCCGCCTATGTGGCCACCACCGCCCGCCTGCGGTCCCGCTACTGGATCGAGGAACCGGGGCGGCTGCTCCCGGTGGTGGCCGAACACGCCCGCCACGGCGCCCGACTGTTGGCCGAGGGACCCGAGGGGGCGCACTACTCCGCGATCGCGGAGACCGCGCTGCTCGCGTCCCGGATCGCCTTCTTCGACCTGAGCCTGCGCGGGCCGCACGTGCGGCGCTGGCAGGACCTCGCGTTGGAGGCGGCCGACCGGGGCCGGGACGGCTCGCTGGCCGCCGCCGTGCTCGGGCACATGGCCTTCGCCCCGGCCTGGACCGGGCGCGGCACCGAGGCCCGGGACACGCTGGCCGCGGCGCGGGAGCGGACCACGAGCGGCGACGCGGGTCCGACGCTGCGGGCCTGGTTGGACGCGATCGCGGCGGAGGCGGAGGTGCGGCTGGGTACGCCCGACGCGGCCTTTCCGCTGCTGGACCGGGCCGCCGACACGTTCGCGCCGCCGGACACGCCCGGGTCGTGGACGGCGGACGGCCCGCCGGCCTGGCTGGACTGGTTCTCGGCGGCCCGCCTGGAGGGTTTCCGGGGCGCCGCGGAGGTGGCCGCCGGGCGCTCGGCGGAGGCGCGGGCGACGCTGGAGCGCACCCTGGCGGGGCTGCCGGCGCACAGCCACAAGCAGCGTGCGATGACGTTGGCCGAACTGGCCGCGACGGCGGTCGGCGCCCAAGAGCCGCAGGACGCGTGTCGGCTGCTGGAGGAGGCGCTCGACCTGGTCGGCGTGCAGGGGTACGCGACGGCGGTGGACCGGGTCCGCACGGTACGGGCATCACTGGCCCCCTGGTCCCGCGAACCCTTCGTCCGCGACATCGACGACCGCCTGCGCACAGGCGGCGGATCGCAGTCGGGATAGGCCCGCGGCGCCCTCGGCCGGGATGCTTGGGCGCGGCGCCGGCCGGGCCCGCGTTGTGCTTCGCGGCGGCCGGTCACGCGTGGCCTACGCTCGTCGTGTGGATTGTGTTGCTTCGTTGGAGCGGTGGCTTGCCGGGTTGTCGGTCGAGCGGTTGACGGCTCTGTTGGAGGAGCGGGCGTTGCCCCGCTCGGCCGGATACACGCGGGTTGCCGGCTTCCGCGAGTTGGCGCGGTTCCTGGTGGCGGACGAGTCCGTGATGGTGGGGCTGTCGCGGGTGACCGCCGGTGACGTCGCGCTGTTGGCGGCGGTGGCGTTGCGGGCGCTGGAGGAGTACGGCCCGGTACCGGACGCGCACCCGCCCGTGTCCACGTGGTCGACGGCGGCGGTGCCCCCATCGGTCGAGCCGTACGACCGCCTGGTGTCCGAACCCGAGTTGCTGGACCGACTGACAACTGCCGGGATACCGCGAGAGCGCGTGGCCGAGACCGTGGACGGGTTGCGCGAGCGGGCGCTGTTGTTGCCCGCACCGGGCGGCCGGCTGGCGGTGCCGTCGCTGGTGCACACGCTCGCGGCGGACCTGGCCGGATTCGGGGCGCCCGCCGAACGGCTGTTGACCACCGCGTTCAACGCGTCCGAGGTCAAGCGCGTCGCCTCGGGGCTCGGTCTCGGCGACGTGCGGACCCGCGCGGACGCGCAGCGTGGGATAGTGGCGGTGCTCTCCGATCCCGAACGGGTACGCGCCATGGTCGCCGACGCGCCGCGGGACGCGTTGGACCTGTTGGAGCACCTGGTACCGGGCCCGCCGCTGTTGCGCACGCACTGTTTCGTGGCGATCGGTGGCCGCTACTACGGTGCCGGCACCAAGTACACGTTCCGCGAAGGCGGTTCCGGCGATCCGGGTACCGACTGGCTGGCGGCGCGGGGCATGGTCGTCCCCGTCGATCAGGACCTGGTCGAGATGCCGTACGAGGTGGCGCGCGCCCTGCGCGTCGACGACGCGGCCCTGCCGATCGCGTTGACTCCCGAGCCGTTGACCCGCACCACACCGCTCCCGCGCGGCACCGACGAACACGGCGCCGGGGCGGCCGCTGCCGCCGCCTGGCGCGCGGAGTTGGTCCTGCGGGAGTTGGCCGCCCACCCGGTCGCCGTTCGCAAGGCCGGCGGCATCGCGGTGCGCGACACCCGTCGGCTGGCCAAGGCCGCCGGCGCGAGCGAGGAACACACCCGCCTATGGCTCGACTTGGCGGTGAACGCCGGCCTTGCGGGGCCGCACGTGGACGCGCCGGAGTCCAAGCAGGGCGGACCGCAGGGCAAACGGCAGGGCAGGCGCGCGGCCTCGACGCCACCCGCGGCGGCGCGACTGCTGCCCACGGAGCGCTACGACGACTGGGTGGCCGCCTCGCCCGCGGGCAAGTTGTTGCCGCTGATCGCCACGTGGGCGGTGGTGCCGGAGGTGTTCACCTGTTGGCCCGAGGACGCGGGCGAGACGCCCGTGGCCCTGGTCAGTCCGCAGGACGGTGTCGCGGTGCCGCTGCGCCATGGCGTGTTGTGCGCCCTCGCGACTCTCCCGGAAGGGCGTGGTCTCGCGCCGGGGCCCGAGGCGAGGGCCGAACTCTTCGAGCGTGCCGCGTGGTTCCAACCCATCCTCGACACCTCCCTCCTGGGCGACGTCTCCGCCACATCCGAGGAGCACGCGCAGTTCGACGGGCGACTGGCCGCGACACTGGCCGAGGCGGAACTGCTCGGGCTGGTGGCCAGCGGCGCGCTCACCGGGATCGGCCGCGCGGTCGGCGCGTTCCTCGACGCGCGCGCCGCCGACCACTTCCCCGCCGTCCCCGGCGCCGACGCCGATCCCGAGGCATCCGGACCCGACGGCCTCGGCATCGACGTCACCCGACGCCCCGCGCTCGCGCGCGCCGTCGCCGCGTTGCGCGACACGTTGCGTACGACGCTGCCCGCGCCGAGTACCACCGCCCGGTTCCAATCCGACCTGACCGCCACCGTGACCGGCGCGCCGGCCCCCGAACTCGCCGAACTGCTGTCCGCCGTCGGCGACATCGAATCCGAGGGGCACGCCGTGGTCTGGCGGATCGGCCCGGCGTCCCTGCGGCGCGCCTACGACGCGGGCCACAGCGCGGACGAAGTCGCCGAACGCCTGGCCGCGGCCTCCGCGAACGGGCTGCCGCTGCCCCAGGCACTGGCGTACACGATCAAGGACACCGCGCGAACCCACGGGCGGCTGCGGGTGGTTCGCTCGGCCTGCTGCATCCGCTGCGACGACCCTGCACTGATCGCCGAGGTCGCCGGCACCCGCGCCCTGGCCAAACTGGGCCTGCGCCGCATCGCCCCGACCGTGCTGATCTCCACCGCGCCACCCGAGGAGACGTTGATCGCGCTGCGCGGTGCGGGTTACGCGCCGGCCCTGGAGGCCGCGACGGGCACCACCGTCCTGGAGCGTGCGCCCGCGCAACGCGCCCCGAACCACCTCCTCGCGGTGGACCAGCCCCTGGCGCGCTACGGCGTACCCACCCAGGGAATGCCGGTCGACGCCCGCGAACTCGCGGAGCGCCTGACCGCGGAAGGGTGAGGTCGGCCCCGCGGGCGGGGTGGACCCCGGGGTGGTTGGGTCCATAGCCTGGGGCGGTTGGTTGATGATCTTCGATCGCGTTGCGGGACAAGGGGATTCGATTCGATGACCGCTCTGGACGTGCCCGACATACTTTCGCCCGAGTTCGCGGCCGATCCGTATCCCCTCTACCGGAGCATGCGGGACGAACACCCGCTGCTGTGGCACGAAGGAATGCAGAGTTGGGTCATCTCGCGCTACGCGGACCTCGAACGGGCTTTCAAGGAACCGGTGTTCACCACCGACAACTACGACTGGCAGCTGGAGCCCGTGCACGGGCGGACCATCCTGCAGATGAGCGGGCGCGAACACGCGGTGCGGCGCGCGCTGGTGGCACCGGCGTTTCGCGGCAGCACCCTTCAGGAAACGTTCATGCCGGTGATCGAGCGCAACGCCCGACAGCTGGTGGACACCTTCCGCACGCGTGGATCGGTGGACCTGGTGCCGGAGTTCGCCCAGCGCTTCCCGGTCAACGTGATCGCCGACATGCTCGGCCTCGACCAGGCCGACCACGAGCGGTTCCAGGGCTGGTACACCTCGGTCATCGCGTTCCTGGGCAACCTGAGCCAGGACCCCGGTGTGGCCGCCGCCGGGCTGCGCACCCGGGACGAGTTCGCCGCGTACATGTTGCCGCTGATCGCCGAGCGGCGCGCGAACCCCGGTGAGGATCTGCTGTCCACGCTGTGCCTGGCCGAGATCGACGGCACCCGGATGAGCGACGAGGACATCAAGGCCTTCTGCAGCCTGCTGCTCGCCGCCGGCGGCGAGACGACGGACAAGGCGATCGCGAGCCTGTTCAAGAACCTGCTCGAACACCCCGACCAACTCGCCGCGGTGCGCGCGGACCGCTCGCTGATCCCGCGCGCGTTCGCCGAGACGCTGCGCTACTCGCCGCCGGTGCACATGATCATGCGCCAACCCGCCGAGGACGTCGAACTCGCCGGCGGCGTGGTGCCCGCGGGCAGCACGCTCACCTGCCTGATCGGCGCCGCGAATCGGGACGACCGGCGCTACGCGCACCCCGACCGGTTCGACATCTTCCGCGAGGACCTGACCGCCAAGACCGCGTTCTCCGCGGCGGCCGACCATCTGTCCTTCGCGCTCGGCCGGCACTTCTGCGTGGGCGCGCTGCTCGCGGTGGCCGAGGTCGAGGTGGGCACCAACCAACTCCTGGACGCGATGCCCGACCTGGCCTTCGCCCCGGGCTTCGCACCCGTCGAGAAGGGCGTGTTCACCCGCGGCCCGGTCGCGCTGCCGGTCACCTTCACCCCCACGGCCTGAGCCGCGCGGTCCCGCGTCCCGCGGTTCCGGGCCCCGCGCGAGATCCCCGGGGACGGGCCACGCGCCCGTCCCCGCGCCGACCCGGGATCACCCCACGTACGCCGGGGTGAACTCGACCGGAAGGTTCTCCAGACCGCGCATCCACACCGAGTCGCGCCAGACCAGCTCCCGGGTGGGCACCGACAGGTGCACGTCCGGCAGCCGGTCGAGCAGCACCTCGATCGCCGCCCGCGCGATCACCTCGGCCAACTCCGGCGCCGGGTACGGGCAGCGGTGCTCGCCGTGGCTGAACGACATGTGCGCGCTGTTCCCCGCCGCGCCGGCGTGCGAGTCGGGCCGCACCTGCGGGTCGGTGTTGGCCGCGGACAGCCCGAGCACCAGCAGATCGCCCGCCTTGATCTTCTGCCCGCCGAGCACCGTCGAACGCACCGCCCAGCGGCCGATGAAGTTCTGCGTCGGGGTGTCTTCCCACAACACCTCGTTCAGCGCCTGCCCGACGCTGCGCCGGCCGCCGGACAGGGTCAGCGCGAAACGGTCGTCGGTGAGCATCAGCCGCAGCGTGTTGCCGATCCAGTTCGCGGTGGGCTGCTGGGCGGCGGCCATCACCACGAGCATGTCCTGGATCAGTTCCTCCTCGGCCAGCTCGGCCGGGTGCACCAGCAGCCGCGACGGCACGTCGGCGCCGGGGCGTTCGCGCTTGCGCTGCAACAGCCGGGCCATCGTGGCCCGTACCCGCAGGTACGCGTCCACCGCGCCCTCGCCGCCGTCCAACGAGCCGGCCAGGTCCCGGACCAGATCCGGGGTCTCCTCCTCGGGCAGCCCGAACAGCCGGGCCACCACCAGCGAGGGCAGCCGGTGCGCGTAGTCCGCCATCAACTCGGCCTCGCCCACGCCGGCGAACTCGTCGACCAGCCGGTCCGCGATCCGCTCGGCCTGCGCGCGCAGTTCGAACTGGTCCACCGCCGCGAGCGCGTCGCTGATCGCCCCGGCCCGGCGGCGGTGTTCGGGCCCCTCGGTGAACATCACCGACGGCTGGTAGCCGACGAACGGCATCAGCGGCCAGTCCGGCGCGATCCGGTCCCACGCGTGCCAGCGCCGCGAGTCGCGGGCGAACATCTGGTCGTTCGCCGTGACGTGGTGCACCTCGCGGTAGCCGAGCACGAACCACGCGGGGATGTCGCCGTCGAGCAGGATCGGCGCCACCGAGCCGTGCTCCTGGCGCAGTTTGCGGTACATCCCGTGCGGGTCCTGCCACAACCCCGGGCCGGACAACCGCGCGGCGCCCTCGTGCGAGGGGTCGAGGGCCGGCCCGCCGCCCGCGTGCGCGGGGCAACCCTCGGGCGGTGCGGGGGCGTTCGGGTCGTTGAGGTCCGAAGGCGTGGTCACAGGGCGTGCTCCCGGGCGAAGGACAACGTGTAGAGGTGGTTCACCAGCGCGATCAGCACGGCCTTGCTGGACTCCCGGCTGCGCGCGTCGCAGTCGACCATCGGGATCTCCGCGGGCAGGGACAGCGCGTCGCGCACCTCCTCCAGCGTGTGCTCGGGCGGCCCGAAGTTGTTGCGGGCCAGGACGAACGGCATGCCGTGGTGCTCCAGGCGGTCGATCGCGTACCACGAGTCCTCGAGCCGCCTGGGGTCGACCAGCACGACCGCGCCGAGCGTGCCCGAGAACAGCCGGTCCCACAGGAACCAGAAGCGCTCCTGCCCGGGAGCGCCGAACAGGTACAGCACCATCTCGTCGTTGAGCGAGATCCGACCGAAGTCGAAGGCGACCGTGGTGGTGGTCTTGCCGTCCGCGCCGCGCGCGTCGTCGATGCCCACACCCGCCCGGGTCATCGTCTCCTCGGTGTTGAGCGGACGTATCTCGCTCACCGAGCGCACCATCGTCGTCTTGCCGACGCCGAACCCGCCCACGATGGCGATCTTGAGCCCGTCGCTCGCGGTGCTCGCCAGGGGGGTACGCACGGCCGGCTCGGACGTGGCGAGCTCAGAGGTTGTGGAGTCCAACGAGCACCTGCTTCAGGATCTCGGTATCGGGTAGTTGCGCCCGGCGCGGGGACAGGCGCGGGTGCCGCGCGGTGATTCGCCCCGTGTCGAGCAGGTCGCAGAGCAGGATCTTCACCACGCCCACGGGCAGGCCCAGTTCGGCGGCGATCTCCACCACGGCGGTCGGCCGATCGCACATCCGCAGGATCCGCACGTGCTCGGACTGCATGCCCGGCGTGGGTTCGCACTCGCTGACGATCAGGGTGACCAGGTCGAACGCGTCCTCGTCGGCGCGCGTTCGACCGTTGGTGACCGTGTACAGCCGGTCCGGATCGCCGCTGTCGACTGGCCGCCGGATCATGCCGATCGGCCGCCTTCGTCGAAGTTGCGAGCCGGTGTGCTCAGATACTCGCCGATCTGCTCGACCAGTTCGTTCATGTTGTGTCCCACCACCCCGGCGTCCGCGTCGTCGTCCGCGATCACCGCGAGGTGGGCGCCCTCGCCCGCCTCGACGATGAACAGGATGCCGCCGTGGAACTCGGTCATCGACTGGCGCACACCGCCGCTGCCGTCGCCGAACTCGATCGACGCGCCGTGCGACAGGCTCTGGATGCCGGACGCGATCGCGGCGAGCTGGTCGGCCTGGTCGATCGTCAGCCCGCCGGTACGGCACAACTTCAGGCCGTCCTTGGACAACACCAGCGAGTGCCGCGTGCCCGGGGTGCGCTCGATCAGGTTCTCCAGGAGCCAGTCGAGGTCACGCTCGGACCGCCGTTGCGGGTCGGTCCGCTGCGCTTCGGTGCCGTGTGCTGTTGCGCTCATAGGGCTTCCGGGGTGGACATCGCTCGGATGCCCGCCCCCGCCTCCGTTCTCTCGTTGCGTACCACCCGGCGAAGGGGCGATCAGGACTTGTCGTCGGGGGACGCCGTCACGTCCCGACCCGGTCGTTCGCCCTGTACCGCCTGGCGGAACGCGCCGAAGCGGGCCCCGGGCGCGGGGCGCGGTTTGCTCTCGCGGGATCCGGCCTCCGAGCGCGACTCCGCCCGCTCGGCCGCCCTGGCCGCGGCGGCCAGGGTCTGTCCGGGGCGGCGCTTGGCCAACCCGGAGAGCGTGGGTGCGGGCGCCGGCTCGGCCGGCGAGGGCGCCGCGGGAGCTGCGGGAGCCGCAGGAGTCACGGGCGCCGCAGGAGCTGCGGGAGCCGCGGGAGTCACGGGCGCCTCCGCGATCGCCCGGGTCGCGGGCGCCGCCTCCACGGGATGAGCCCGCCCCGAACGCACCTCGGGCGCGGCCCGCTTGCGCGGCTCGGGCCGGATCTCGCCGACCAGTTGCCGCGGAATCATCACCACGACGCCCGTGCCGCCGCGCGAGGACGGCCGGAAGGACACGGTCAGCCCGTGCTTGCGGGCCAGACAACCCACCACGGCCAGCCCCAGACGCGTCCCCGACAGCGTGGTCAGGTCCAACGCGTCTGCCGAGACCGCCTGTTCGGCCCGCCGCAGGGCGAACTCGCCCATCACCAGGCCGCCGTCCTCCACCGTGACCACGACGCCCGCCGGCACGTCCTCGACGTAGACGTGCACCTGCTCGGAGGGCGGCGAGAACTTGGTCGCGTTGTCCATCAGTTCGGCCAGCGCGTGCATCACGCCCTCGGCCGCGTAGCCGGCCACCGCCGCCTCGCTGGTGGAGTGCACCCGCACCCGCTGGTACGCGCTGATCCGGCCGACCGCGCCGCGCAGGATGCTCTCCATCACGATCGGCTTGGTCCACCGCCGCCCCGAACGCGCGCCGGTGAGCACCGCGATGCTGTCCGCGAGCCGGCCCGCCTGGGCGGTGCTGTGGTCGAGCCGGAGCAGATCGCCGAAGACCTCCTCGCCGTGCCGACCCTCCATCTCGCGCAGGTCGGCGAGCATGCTGGTGGACAACGCCTGCACCCGGCCGGCGGCGTTCGCGCACGCCGACATCGCGGCGGCACGCATACGTTCGCCCTGGCCCACCTCGCGGGCCACGGTGGTCAACATCCGCTCCAGCGCCTCGTGTTGCGGCGTGGGTATACCGGCCAGGGCGGTCTCCACCGACGCGCCGTCGCGCAGCAGCGCCACCAGCGCGGGCAACGTCTGGTCGGCGACCCGGGTCGCCTCGGCCTGGAACGCGGACATCCGGTCCCGGTTGGCGTCGTTCCAGCGGGCCGCATCACCCTCCAGAGTGGCGACTCGGGCGCGCAACAGGTCCGCGGTGCCGATCGCGTAGACGGTGGCCGCGACCGCGATGGCCAACGCCAACGCGACCGCCACGCCGCCCACCGCGACGGTGGTGCGATGCTTCGAGCCGACGGCCGACACCGCCCACACGACCACGCCTGCGGTACAGATCGACACGACCGCGAAGGCGAGCAGTGGCCGCCCCATCGGGGGTCGTTCGGACCGGGCGCGAGGGGGCATGTCTACTGCTGACATCAAGCGGATCCTCGTTGCCGGGGGCTGGTCGGGCGTGAGCCTACCGGGCCGGATCCGGACGTGCCCAACACCGACCTTCCGGACGCATGCGTAGCCTGACGTGTCGCCAACTGGGCTGATATGTCCGTGAGTTACCCATCTCTCCGGCGGGCGATCAAGCCGGCGCAAAACCCCTCCGAGAACGAATCCGGCCACGTCCGACCGGATTTGACGCCCGCGCTCGCCGACCCCCACCCACCCGCGCCCGACGGGCCGCGACACCGCGCGAAGCCCGGCGGCGGTGATCAGTCTCACGTACGAAGCGCCCCGGAAGGGGCCGCGCGACCGGCCCGCGGAAGACCCTCGAGCGCTCGCGGCCAGCCGCGAGCGTCACCCGTATATAGGGGAGACTCGAAGGAGCGCATCGCGGCGCGACGCTTATACCCTCCCCGAGCACGCCCACGCAAGTACAACGAACGCGGACTCCGTGCCGGCCGCGCCGCGCGCACGACCGCCGCGAGTACTCCGACGCCGGTCGATCCGTCGACTCGTCGGTCCGCAATCCGCCGCACAACCGACGCACCGCCGTCGCCGGCGACGACCACCACCGGGCCACGCGGGCCGTCGGATCGAGGACCCACCCACCATTCGCCTACCACTCGCCCACCAAAACGAGACGTACATCACATCCCTCGGAGAGCAACCTGAGACCCCCTCCGGAAGTCAATGATGCGGAGACTCGCGTCGCGCGGCCTCCGTCTTTTCGACCCGTTGTGAAGGGAATCCCGAAACGTGGCAGGTAAAGCGATGCGACGGCGCACCGTTCCGGCCGTTCTGATCGCCGGCGCGATCCTGTTCACGGGGGCCTGTGGGCTGCTGGGCGGCGACGACAAGGGCGACAAGACGAGCAACGCGGGCAGCGAATCCAAGATCGCGCCCGGCGCGTCCGGAGGCACCCCGGGCACCGAGTCCGGCCAACCCCCCGAGCCGGCCAAGGGGGCCGCGCCGCAGGTGACCATGACGCCCGAGGACGGCGCCACCGGCGTCGACCTCGCCGATCCGCTGACCTTCGCGATCGAGGGCGGCAAGGTCTCCGCGGTCAAGGTGACCAACGCCAGGGGCGAACAGGTCGACGGCACCCTGTCGCCCGACGGCAAGTCCTGGAAGCCGAAGGTCCCGTTCACCCCCGGCGGCCAGTACACGGTGAGCACCACCGCCACCAACACGGACAACCAGCCGACCACGATCTCCACCAGGTTCACCACCCAGACGCTGGGCAAGGAGGTGACCGCCTCGATCTTCCCCGACAGTGGGACCGTCGGCGTCGGTCAGCCCGTCTCGGTGCGCTTCGACCGGCCGATCACCAACAAGGCCGAGGCGGAGAAGGCGATGAAGGTCACCGCGACGCCCGCGGTGTCCGGCGCGTGGCACTGGTTCGGCAACACCCGGGTGGAGTGGCGGCCCAAGGACTATTGGAAGGCCGGCACCAAGGTCAAGGTCGACCTCAACCTGCGCGGCGCCGATCTCGGCGGCGGCGCGGGCTCCAAGCAGTACAAGAGCTTCAACTTCGCGATCGGCAACGTCGCGCGGATCTCCACCGTCGATGTGGCGAGCAAGACGATGACCACCACCGAGAACGGCAAGGTGGTCAAAACCATCAAGGTCACCACCGGCGAGTCCCCCAAGTACGACACCTGGGGCGGCGTGATGGTGGTGATGGAGAAGTACACCCAGACCCGGATGAACTCGGCGACCGTGGGTCTGGGCAAGGAGTACGACATCGCGGACGTCCCGTGGGCGGTCCGGATCACCACGTCGGGCACGTTCGTGCACGGCAACTACTGGTACGACAAGGCCAATCCGCCGTTCGGCCGGGCCAACACCAGCCACGGCTGCGTGAGCATGACGCCCGAGGACGCCAAGTGGTTCTACGACCACGCCGATCGCGGCGACGTGGTCAAGGTGGTCAACTCCAAGGAGCGCGCGGTCGCGGCCGACAACGGCTACGGCGCGTGGAACCTGAGCTGGTCCCAGTGGTTGGCCGGCAGCGCGACCAAGGAGTGATCCCCGGGCGCGACGCACCCGGCGACGATTGAGACCTCGATCACAGGGCCCCTCGTGCAACGGCCACGCGGCCGGCGGCGTCCCTCAGGTGAATCCACCTGATCGGACGGCTGAGCCCGGGGGGCCCTTTTCATGACCGGTATCACCCAGCGTGTCGGGGTCGCGGCGTTCGTCGCGGCGACCCTGTTGTTGACCGGAGCCTGTAGCAAGGACGACGCGAAGAAGTCGGCGGACCCGGCGAAGGCCGCCGGCGAGAACCGCGCCGGCCCGGCCGAGCCCGCCGTGGTCACCCTGACCCCCGTGGACAAGGCCACCGGCGTCGACCCGGGCACCCCGGTGAAGATCGCGGTCGGCGGGGGCAAGGTGTCCGAGGTCAAGGTGACCAACGCGGGCGGTGAGGCGGTCGACGGCGCGCTGAACGGCGACTCGTGGAAGCCGAAGGTGCCGTTCATGTACGGCGGCAAGTACACGGTCACCGCCACCGCCGTCAACGCGGAGAACAAGCCGACCACCGCCAACGCGGCGTTCACCGTGCTCAATCCGACGCAGGCGGCCACCGCCACCTTCATGCCGGACGCGGACGCCACGGTCGGCGTGGGCCAGCCGGTGTCGATCACCTTCGATCAGCCGGTGAAGAACCGCAAGGCGGTACAGGAGGCGATCAAGGTCACCGCGACGCCCGCGGTCGAGGGCGCCTGGCACTGGTTCGGCAACTCGCGGGTGGACTGGCGGCCGAAGGAGTACTGGCCGACCGGCACCCAGGTGAAGGTGGACCTGAACCTGCGCGGCGTGGACCTCGGCGGCGGGGTGATGTCCAAGCAGTTCAAGAGCTTCGGCTTCAAGATCGCGGACACCAAGCGCATCGCCGTGGTGGACGCCAACGCGCACACGATGACGGTCTCCGAGAACGACCAGGTGGTCAAGACGATCCCGATCACCGCGGGCGAGGACCCCAAGTACACGACGTGGAACGGGATCATGGTGATGGAGGAGCGCTACCCCACGCTCGACATGAACTCGCAGACCGTCGGCCTGGGCAACGAGTACGACCAAAAGGCCGTGCCGTACGCGATGCGGATCACCGAGTCGGGCACGTTCCTGCACGCCAACACGTGGACCACGGTCAACCCGTTCGGCAACGCCAACACCAGCCACGGCTGCGTCTCGATGACGCTGGAGAACGCCAAGTGGATGTACGAGCGTTCGATCCGCGGTGACATCGTGCAGGTCAAGGGCAACGAGGAGAAGCCCGTGGCGGCCGACAACGGCTACGGCGCGTGGAACCTGACCTGGGAGCAGTGGACGGCCGGCAACTGACGCACGGCGTGGCCGGACCCGACACCGGGTCCGGCCGCACCCGGCCCCGTCGCGCCCGCGCCGCCGGCACTCACGGCGTCCGCGCCAACCGTGCCGGGCGGTCGGCGGTACGTGTGCCCTACACCCGGGCGTGACCCATCCCACGTCGATTCCCGGGGCCGAATGAGCGTATGAACTGTTGAACACACCAACCATGTGGGTACGCCTGCCACGGGACCACCCCACCCTCCCCGTGAATCGAGGCAGCCGTGTGTTGGAGCGCCGGTGCGGACCTCGTGATGGGCAGTGCCATCACGGCGGTCGGCATAGCGAGCGTCGCCTCCGTGCGACGGATCAACGATCTGCCGATGGCGTTGTTGCCGGTCATCCTGGGCGCCCATCAGCTCGTCGAGGCGGTGGTGTGGCAGGGCGAGACGGGTGACGTGTCGGCGGGTACCGCCGAGATCGCGCGCGAGGCCTGGGCGGTGATCGCCTTCCCGCTGTTGCCCGCCTTCGTCCCGCTCGCGGTGCTGGCCGCCCAGTGGCCGCTCGCCCGGGGTCGCGAACGGGTCCGGGCCACGTTCTTCATCGTGCTCGGCCTGGTGGTCGCGGGCGCTCTCGGGCACGCACTCGCCTCGCGCCCGGTGAACGCCGAGATCTGCGGGAACACCGTGCGCTATTCGGTGGGCATTCCCGCCGCCCCGTGGGTGATCGCCGGCTATCTGGTCGCCACCTTGGGCTCGTTGTTGTTGGCCCGGGACCGACTGTTGCGGTTCCTGGGCCTGGTCTGCGCCGTCGGCGCGGCGGTCACGATGCGTCTGTGGTTCCACGCGTTCGCGTCGACGTGGTGCGCGGTCGCGGCGGCGGCGAGCGTGATCGTGCTGTGGTGGGTACGCTCCCGGCGCCCCGCCCCGCCGGGGAGCGCGGGCTCCTCGCCCGGGCCCGTGTCCGAGTTGGTGCGGTGAGCCGGCGGCCCGGAGCCGACTCCGGGCCGCCGCGGCTCAGGGCAGCAGCAGCGAACTGTCCCCGAACTCGTGCCACAGGTAGTCCTCGGCCATCGCCGCGTCGTAGGCCCTGCGCACCGCCGCCCGGCCCACCACCGCCTCCAGGAGCAGCAGGTGGGTGGCCTCGGGCGCGTGCAGGCCGCTGATCACGCCGTCGACCACCCGGGCCGGCCGGTCCGGGCCGAGCATCAGGTCGGTCCAGCCGCTCGCGGCGCCGATCTCGCCGTCGGGGCCCACCGCCGACTCCAGGGCCCGGGTCACCGTGGTGCCCACCGCGATCACCCGGCGGGCCCGGCGCACCAGGTGCGCGGTGCTCTCCGGCACGGCGAACCACTCGCGCAGCGGCGGCTCGCCGACCTCCTGGGAGGACACCCCGGTGTGCAGCACGATCGGCGCGACGGTGACCCCGCGGGTGATCAGGTCGACCACCAGCTCATGGGTGAACGGCCGCCCGGCGCTGGGCATCTCGGCGCTGCCCTCGTCCCGGGCGAAGATCGTCTGATACGCCGTCAGCGGCCAGCGCTCGCGCACGTGGGCGTAACTGATCGGCCGGCCGCGGTCGGCCAGGAAGGTCTCCACCCGGGCGTGCGGCACGGTGATCCGGGCCTTCCACAACCGCTGGGGGGTGTGCTCGTGCGGATACGGGTCCAGGAGCAGCGCCATGCCGCACCGGGTGCCGGGGAAGCGCACCGCCTCGAAGCGGCGCACCCCCGCCACCGGCCCGGGCGTGCCGTCGGTGTGCCGCAGTTCGACGATCCAGGTCTCCTCGTCGAGCCGGGTGGCGAAGTGCACGGTGACCGGCGATCCGTCGGCGCGGTAGCCGTCCACCGCGGCGGGCAGCGTCGCGGAGGTGTTCACCACGAGCAGGTCGCCGGGTCCCAGGTGCCGTCCGAGGTCGCGGAAGACGGTGTGTTCGACCCGCTCCCCCGTGTGTACGAGCAGCCGGACCCCGTCGCGCGCGAGTCCCCGTGCCTCGGCGGGTTCGGTGGCCTCGTGCACGGTCGCGGTGGTCACGAGATCACCGCCGGGGCGAACTCGGCGACCGTGTACCGCCCGCTCGCGGGACGCTCGTCGAACAACCGCAGCAGGGCCGGGACCACGGTCTCGGGGTCCGGGCGATCCGAGACGTCCTCGCCGGGGAACGCCTGTTGATGCAGGTCGGTGTTCATGTCCCCGGGGTCGAACGCGTATACGTCCAGGTCCGGGTTCTCGGCGGCCAGCGTCGCGCCGACGTGGTCGAGGGCGGCCTTGGCCGAGCCGTAGCCGCCCCAGCCGGGGTAGGCGTTGACGGCGGCGTCCGAGCTGATGTTCACCACCGCACCGCGGTCGCCGTCGAGCAGGAAGGGCAGGGCGAGTCGGGTCAGCGCCAGCGGCGCGAACACGTTCACCTCGTACACCCGGACCAGGTCGGCCGGGGGGTGGGCGGCGAGCGGCGGCAGCGGGCTGGGCCCGAGCGTGCTCGCGTTGTTGACGAGCAGGTCGAGTCGACCGGACTCGCGGACCAGGTCGCGCAGTTCGCGACGGTGCGCGGGATCGGTCACGTCGCCGGAGACGGCGATCACGTCGGCGTCGCCCAGAGCGCGCAGTCGGCGGGCGGCCCGATCCAGGTCGGCGGGCCCGCGGGCGTCCAGGATCAGCGTCCAGGAGCGGATGGCGAGCGCGTGGGCCAAGGCCAGGCCGAGGCCGCGCGAAGCGCCGGTGACGAGTGCGACAGGCATGGTGTTCTCCAGGGGAATTCCACACCCCACCCGGTGATGGGCTGCCCCTCTACACTGCAAGTTCAAGTGCACTTCAGGTCAAGCGGCCGGGAGGCGCATCGCACGGAAACTTCGGACGAGACCTGGGAGACGGTGTGCTCACCGGAACGGACCTGTTGACGGTCGGACAGATGACCGCGCGCAGCGGATTCGCGGCATCCGCGCTGCGCTACTACGAGGCCGAGGGCCTGATCACCGCGAGCCGCACGACGGGCGGGCAACGCCGGTACGAGCGGCACATCCTGCGCCGACTGGCGTTCATTCGCGCGGCGCAGAACATCGGCCTGTCGCTGGAGGAGATCCGGTCGGCGCTGAGCAATCTCCCGGAGGGCCGCACCCCCACCCCCGCCGACTGGGCCAAGATCAGCCGGGCCTGGCGCGGTCGTCTGGACGAGGAGATCGAGGCCCTGGTACGGCTGCGCGACGGCCTGGAGCAGTGCATCGGCTGCGGGTGCCTGTCGATGAAGCGCTGCCGGATCTCCAACCCCGACGACCAGGCCGCCCGCTACGGCTCCGGCGCGGTGACCCTGCCGGAGCTGCTGCGCGAGGACCGGCGCCACCCGCACGGCTGACCCCGACCGGGGCGGGGTGGCGCCCGGGCCCGGTCGGCGGTCGGTCGGTCGGTCGTCAGTAGCGGTCGCGCACGATCGCGGCCTGTCGTGCGCCGGGCGCCCCCGGCGCGGCGGGAGCCGCGGGCACAGGGGGCGCCCCGAGCGCCGCCCAGTCCGGCTTGGCGCCGACGTCGAAGGTGCGCAACTTCGCCAGCACCGCCGGATCCTGCGCGTCGAGCCAGTCCACCAGGTCGTGGAAGCTCACGCACCTGGTCTCGGGACGTGCGCAGGCCGTGCGCATCGCGCGTTCGACGGCCTTCATGTAGATGCCGCCGTTCCACCCCTCGAAGTGGTTGCCGATCAGCAGCGGCGCCCGGTTGCCGGTGTACGCGCGGTCGAAGCCCGCCATGTAGCTCGCGTACGCCTGGTCCTCCCACTCGCCGAACTTCGCCGGGTCGCCCTTGACCGTGCGCGACTGGTTGAACATCACGTTGTAGTCCATCGACAGGACCTCGAACTTGCGCCCCGGCAGCGGGATCTGCTGGAGCGGCAGGTCCCACACCCCGTTCACCTTGGCCGGCCACACCTGCCGCCCGCCGGGCGAACTCGCGTCGTAGCGGAAGCCGAGCGAGGGTTCGGCCGCGAGCAGCGCCTTCTGGCCCTCCAGGCACGGCGCCCGACCGCCGATGAGTTCCTTGTCGTAGTCGAACGGCAGCGCCGGCAGGTCGGTCCAGCCGGTGTTGGTCTTCCAGTTCTTCACGAACGCGCGGGCCTGCTCCACCTCGTTGCGCCAGTCGTCGGCCGACCACGAACCGCCGCCGGTGGGCCCGCAGAAGTGTCCGTTGAAGTGGGTGCCGATCTCGTGGCCCTCCTGCCACGCGGCGCCGAGTTGCTCCAGCGTCATCCGCAGGTGGGCGTCGTCGAGATAGCCGATGTCGGAGGCGCCGATCGGCTTGTGCGGCGGCTGATACCTGGCCTTCCCGGCCTCGGGAAGCACATACACCCCGGACAGGAACAGCGTCATCCTGGCGTTGCTCTCCTTGGCCACCTGGCGGAAGCGGGAGAACAACTTCTTGTCGTCCTCGCCGGCGCCGTCCCAGGAGAAGACCACGAACTGCGGCGGGGTCGCGCCGGGGGCCAGCTTCTCCGGCCTGGGCCGATTGGGCTGCTCGCCGGTGTTCGAGGTGGAGCCGTCGCCGATCAGGGTCACCGGGGCCCGAGCGGCCGACCCCTGGGGCGGTCTCCCGGGTGCGGCGGCCTTCTGTTCGGGATCGTTCCCGTGGTCGCGGGCGAAGACGACGAAGCCGATGGCGGCGACCACCGCGACGACAAGGACGAGGACGGCCATGGTGCGGGATGATCGCACGAATGCCCCAAATGATTGGAAATATAGGGAAATCGACAGCAGGCTAGATCGACCGCCGCCCGGTGCGTCGACCCGCCCCGCCGGGCGGCCGGGCGGCACCACCACATGGGATGAACGGGTACGGCCACTCGGCCGCAGTGTGAGCGGCCGCACAGCCGCCGCAGGTGTCACGGGTCCCGAACCGGCAATGGGTAGCCCCGAGCCGGTGGTTCGCCTCGGCACGGGGCGGGCCCGCGGGGCCGCCCGGGGTCCGGTCGCCGGGCCCGAACCGAGAACCGGCCCATCCCGGAGGGGACATCGATGCGCGAGACGCTTCGGGACGCCAAACACACGCTGCTGCCGCCGCACGACGACCCACACGCCCCGCTGCCCCCGCTGCTGATCGTGCTCACCGTGGTCACCGGCCTGGTGGACGCGCTCAGCTATCTCGAACTGGGCCGGGTGTTCGTCGCGAACATGACCGGCAATGTGGTCTTCACCGGCTTCGCCCTGGCCGGCGCCCCCGGCCTGTCGGTGGCCGCCTCGCTCGCCGCGCTCGGCGCGTTCCTGGTCGGCGCGGCCGGCGGCGGCCGACTCGGCGTGGTCTTCGGCCCGCGCCGCCTGCGCCTGCTGTGGGTGGGTGCCTCGGTACAGGCCGCGCTGCTCGCCGCGGCCCTGATCGTCGCCGCCGCGGTGCACGGCCTGGGCACCGGCGAGCGCTACACCCTGATCCTGCTGCTCGGCCTGGCCATGGGCCTACAGAACGCGGTCGCCCGCCGGCTGGCCGTCCCGGACCTGACCACCACCGTGTTGTCCCAGACGCTGACCGGCCTGGCCGCCGACATCCGCCGGCTCGGCGGCACCGGATCCCGGGCCGGCCGCCGGCTGCTCTCCGCGATCGCGATGGCACTGGGCGCGTTCACCGGCGCGATACTCGTCCTGCGCGTGCACGTACTGATCGCGTTCGCCGCGCCGCTCGCCCTGCTGATCGGCACCGCCGCCGTCGCCTACCGGTTCGACCTGCGGGAACGGCGCGTCCGAAAAGCCGACGAAAGCGTTTGAGGTCCGCGACGCGCCCGAGGTAGCCTTGCCGGGTCACATTGTCGTCCGTCTGGATGGTCCGTTGCGCATCTGAGGTCAGGACATCGCGCCGCTCGAGCCTGTCGTGCTCGCGGTCGCGTTCTCGACCTCGGTGTGGCCGTCCCGGACGACTTTTTCGTCGACTCTCTCGTTGTCGACCGTCTCGTTCCCGGTACCTCCCGTTCCCGCCGCGCGGTGTCCCACGCGATCCGTACATCACCGCGTCCCGGGAGAATCCGCATGTCCATTCCGACCGCACCCGCGATCGTCTGCTCCGCCCTGTCCTTCGCCTGGCCCGACGGCACCCCCGTGTGCACCGACCTGGATCTGTCCATCGGCGGCGGGCGCACCGGCCTGGTCGGCGTCAACGGCGCGGGCAAATCCACCCTGCTCAAGCTGATCGCGGGCGAGCTGCGCCCCACCGCCGGGTCGATCGCCCTCGCCGGCGACCTCGGCTACCTGCCGCAACACCTTCCGCTGGACGCCGACCGGCGCGTCGACGACGTGCTCGGCATCGCCGACACGCGGGCCGCGCTGCACGCGATCGAGGCCGGCGACGCCGACGTCCGGCACTTCGACACCGTCGGCGACGACTGGGACGTCGAGGAACGCGCGCGGGCCCAACTCGACCGGCTCGGCCTGCCGCACGTCGACCTCGACCGCACCGTCGGCACCCTGTCCGGCGGCGAGTCGGTGCTGCTCGGGCTCGCCGCGCTGCTGCTGCGCCGACCGGAGATCCTGCTCCTGGACGAGCCGACCAACAACCTCGACGCGTCCGCGCGCGAGCGGCTGTACGACGCGGTGAGCCGGTACCCGGGGGTGCTCGTCGTGGTCAGCCACGACCGGGTGCTGCTCGATCTGGTCGACCGGATCGTCGAGGTGTTGCCGGACCGGGCCCGTACCCACAGCGGCAACCTCAGCTCCTACCTCGACATCCTGGAGCAGGAGCGGGAGACCGCCGAGCGGCTGGTCCGGGTCGCCCAGACCGACGTGCGCAAGCAAAAGCGCGAGTTGGCCGAGGCGCAGATCCGGCTGGCCCGCCGACAGCGCACCGGCCGCAAGGCCCAACTGGAGGGCGGCATCCCCAAGATCATGGCCGGCAACCTCAAACGCGGCGCGGAGGTCGCCGCCGGCAAGCTCAGGGGCACCCACGAGGGCCGCCTCGACGACGCCAGAAGCCGACTGTCCGAGGCCAGGGACGCGGTCCGCGAGGACAAGGAGATCCGGATCGAACTGCCCGAGACCGAGGTGCCGGCCGGCCGCACGGTGCTCACCGCCGAGGGCCTGAACACCGCGGACGCGCTCTACGGCCCGCACGGCGTGGACCTGATCGTGCGCGGCCCGGAACGCATCGCCCTGGTCGGCGACAACGGTTCGGGCAAGACCACCCTGCTCCGCCTGCTCACCGGCGCGGAGCAACCGGCCGCGGGCACCGTCCGGATCAACGTCGAGGGGATGCGCCACCTGCCCCAGCGGCTGGACATCCTCGACGAGGACGCCACCGTCCTGGCCAACGTGCGCCGCTTCGCGCCCGAGGCGACCGACGCGGAACTGCGCGGCCGGCTGGCCCGCTTCCTCTTCCGGGGCAACCGCCCCGAGCAGCGGGTGGGCACGCTGTCCGGCGGCGAACGGTTTCGCGCCGTCCTGGCCGCCCTGCTGTCCGCCGACCCGCCGCCGCACCTGCTGATCCTCGACGAGCCGACGAACAACCTGGACCTGGCGTCGGTGCGCCAACTCGAACAGGCCCTGGGCGCCTATCGCGGCGCACTGCTCGTGGTCAGCCACGACCGCCCGTTCCTGGACGGGATCGGGATCACCCGGGAGCTGACCCTGCGCCGCGGCGAAGGCTTCGCGATCCCCGCCCCGGAGGGCGACGCCGAGGCCCCGGAGGTCGAGCCGGTGGAATAGCCCCGGCGGGCGCGCGCGGCCGGGGCCCACCGCTCACCCCTCCGCGCGCGCCGATTCCTCGTCGTTGCCCCGCCGGACCCCGCGCACCGGCGCGCCCGGGCGCCAGGTCCGGACCACGATCTCCTGCCCGTCGAGCCCGACCGCGCTCACCTCGCCCAGTTCGACCCGGAACAGGTGGAACGGGGTGGGCGCGTTGGTCTCCTCGACGTATCGCCTCTTCAGCGCCTCGTCGGTCTCCTCGATCGCGCGCCCGCTCACCCGGACGTCGCCGTGCGTCATCTCGGCCCCCTCCCCCGGGTTGGCGAACAGCGCGAACCTCGGGTCGCGCAGCAGGTCGCGCGCCTTGAGCGAGCCCGGCATCATGCCGAGCCACATCTGCTCGAACCGGAAGTCGGCCTCCAGACCGGTCAGCCGCGGCGAGCCGTCCCGACGCAGCGTGCCCAGCACGTGGTGTTTGTACATCCCGAACCGCTCGCGCACCGTCGCCGCGAACTCCGGTTCGGCCTTCTCGAACTCCGCCCAACTCGTCATGACACCCATCGTGGCGCCCCATCCCTGACAACCGTTGGCAGGGATTCCGGGTTAGTTTTCGTGTCATGCGATCCGGTCGACTGGTGGCACTGCTGCTGCACCTGCAGAACCGACCCGGCGGGGCGACCGCCGCCGAGCTGGCCGCCGAGCTGGAGGTGTCGGTACGCACCGTCTACCGCGACGTGGCAGCGCTCCAGTCGTCCGGCGTGCCGCTGTGGACCGAGACCGGTCCACACGGCGGGATCCGGCTGGTCGAGGGCTGGCGGACCCGGCTGGACGGGCTCACCGGCGACGAGGCCGCCGCGCTCTTCCTGTCCGGCGCGCCGCACGCCGCCGACGCGCTGGGTCTGGACACGGTCCTGGTGGCGGCGCAGACCAAGGTGATGGCCACCCTGCCCGCCGACCTGCGCACCCGGGCGGGCCGGGTGCGGCGGCGGTTCCACCTGGACGCGCCGGGGTGGTTCGCCCGGGACGAGGACGTCCCGCACCTGACCACGATCGCGGGCGCGGTGTGGACCGGCCGGCGGATCGACGTGCGCTACGCCCGCCGCGACCGCGAGGTGGCCCGCCGGCTCGACCCGCTCGGCCTCGTGCTCAAGGCCGGCGTCTGGTACCTGGTCGCCCGCCATCGCGTCGACGTCCGCAGCTATCGGGTCTCGCGCGTGGTGGCCGCGAGCACCCGGCCGGAGCGCTTCGAGCGGCCCGACGACTTCGATCTGAGCATGTGGTGGACGCACCACAACGACGACTTCGCCCGCTCGCTGATGCGGTTCGCCTGCGTGATCCGGGTGTCGCCGTTCGGCTTCGCGCAGCTGCCCCGGGTGTTCGGCCCGGCCGTCGCCGCGGACGCGTTCGCCACGGCCGGGCCGCCCGATCCGCGAGGGTGGCGCGAGTTGCGCCTGTGGGCCGAGTCCGAGGAGGTCGCGACCGGTCAACTGGTCATGCTGGGAGTCGAGATGGAGGCGATGTCGCCGCCGAGTCTGCGCCGGGCGGTGGCCGCGGTGGGCGCGAGCATCGCCACGCGCCACGGCCTACCCACGGGTCCCCCGCAAGGTTGACGCGCCCCGTCTTCGGGCGCGCGTCGTGGTGAATGGGACATTCGGGAAACTTCATCCCGCATGTGGATCGTTGGCACCACAAGAATCAACGCAACGTGATCACGCGCGCACACACGTACGGTGACTACCCCACCGGTACGGGACTCCCCTAGGGGCAAGGGTCGCTTGGCGGACCCCGGGTCCTCCCTGCGTAGGACCAGCAGGTCTGTCCTTGGAGAGGATTCGCCGCGCCGCCCTCCCCCCTACGGTGATCGAGTGCACTGCAAGAGCGGAGCGCGCCACCCTTCACCTGAACATGGGGGACAGACTCGTGACCACGGCCACGGCTGCCATGACCGACGCGGACTCCAGGGGCACCATCGCCGCCCGCGCGCAGCAGCTCACCAAGGCGTACGGCGAAGGCGAGACCCGAGTCGTCGCTCTCGACAGCGTGGACGTCCAGATCGGTCGCGGTCAGTTCACCGCGATCATGGGCCCCTCGGGCTCCGGCAAGTCGACCCTGATGCACTGCCTCGCCGGCCTCGACACCGCGACCAGCGGCAAGAGCTGGATCGGCAACACGGAGATCACGAGCCTGAAGGACAAGGCGCTCACCAAGCTCCGCCGCGACAACATCGGCTTCATCTTCCAGGCGTTCAACCTGCTTCCGACGCTGACCGCGCTGGAGAACATCACGCTGCCGATGGACATCGCCGGCCGCAAGCCCGACCGGGCCTGGCTGGACAACGTGATCGAGACCGTCGGCCTGCGCGACCGGCTCAAGCACCGGCCGACCGAACTCTCCGGCGGTCAGCAGCAGCGTGTCGCCTGCGCCCGGGCACTGGCCAGCCGGCCCGAGATCATCTTCGGTGACGAGCCGACCGGCAACCTGGACTCGCGCTCCGGCGCCGAGGTGCTGGCCTTCCTGCGGCGCAGCGTCAACGAACTCGGTCAGACCATCGTGATGGTCACCCACGACCCCAACGCGGCGTCCTACGCGGACCGGGTCCTGTTCCTGGCAGACGGTCGAATCGTCGACGAGATGCTGCGTCCCACGTCCGACGCCGTGTTGGAGCGCATGAAGCGCTTCGACGGTGCCCGGACCAGCTGAAACAGGCGGAGAGTCCCCCACCATGTTGAAAGCCACGTTCCGCAGCTTCCTGGCCCACAAGGGCCGAATGGTGCTGTCCGCCCTGGCAGTCCTGCTGTCGGTCGCGTTCGTCTCCGGCACCCTGGTCTTCACCGACACGATCACCAAGACCTTCGACGAGTTGTTCAAGTCCACCGCGTCGGACGTCTCGGTCAAGCCCAAGTCCGAGTTCAGCAAGGACGACCTCGCGCTCACCGGTGAGACGCCCGTCGTCCAGCGGTCGCTGATCGACAAGATCAAGACGGTCGACGGCGTCAAGGAGGCTCACGGCAGCATCAGCCTCGAGTCGTTCACGATCGTCGACAAGAACAACAAGTCGGTGGGCCCGTCCTCCGGCGCGCCGACCATCGTCACCAACTGGTTCGAGACCGACCGCACGCCGGTCAAGATCACCAGCGGTGCCGCGCCCAAGGGCCCGGACGAGGCGCTGATCGACGCCGACACGGCGAAGAAGAAGCACGTCAAGATCGGTGACCAGCTGCGGGCGATCGGGGCGAACGGCGAGTTCGCGTTCAAGGTCAGCGGCATCCTGACCTTCACCGCCACCAACCCCGGCGCCGCGCTGCTCTCGTTCGACGACGCCGTCGCCTCGCAGCGCCTGCTCGGCGACCCGAACGCCGTCACCTCGGTATCGGTCTCGGCCGCCGGCGGAGTCGCCGACAAGGACCTCAAGCAGCGGGTGGAGCAGCTGCTCAACGACCCGAAGAACTTCGAGGTCAAGACGGCCGCGGAGACGGCCAAGGAGTCCAACGACCAGCTCGGCGGCTTCCTGAACGTGATGAAGTACGCGATGCTCGGCTTCGCCGGTGTCGCCGTCCTCGTCGGCGTCTTCCTGATCTTCAACACCTTCTCCATGCTGGTCGCCCAGCGCACCCGTGAGCTGGGTCTGATGCGGGCGATCGGGGCGAGTCGGGCGGACGTGAACCGCTCGGTGCTCCTGGAGGCGGTCCTGCTCGGCGTGGTCGGCTCGACGCTCGGCCTGGCGGCGGGCCTCGGTCTGGCCGTCGGCCTCAAGGCGCTGATCAGCGCGGTCGGGATCAACCTCAAGGGCACGTCCCTGGTGATCAAGACCGCCACCCCGATCGTGGCCTACCTGGTCGGCGTGATCGTCACCGTGATCGCCGCGTACGTCCCGGCCCGCCGCGCGGGCAAGGTCGCCCCGATGGCGGCCCTGCGCGAGGCCGGCGCGCCGCCGCAGAAGTCGATCAAGACCCGCTCGGTGATCGGCGCGGTGCTGTTCGGTCTGGGCGCACTCGCGCTGGTCGCCGGAGCCACCTCGTCCAGCGGCGGCCAGGGTGGCGGATTCGTGGGCCTGGGCGTGCTGTTCACGCTGCTCGGCTTCATCGTGTTGGCGCCGCTCCTGGCCCGCACCGTGGTCCCGGCGCTGGCCGCCTGGTACCCGAAGTTGTTCGGCTCGATGGGCCGGCTCAGCCGGGAGAACGCGCTGCGCAACCCGCGGCGTACCGGCGCCACCGCCTCGGCGATCATGATCGGTGTCGCCCTCGTCAGCGGTATGGCGGTCGCGGCCTCGTCGATGTCGGCCTCCTTCGACAAGCAGATCGACAAGTCGCTGGGCTCCGACTACACCATCCAGTCGCTGACCGGGACCTTCCCCGGGAACATCGTCGACGCGGCCCGCAAGACCCCCGGCGTCGGCGAGGTGGTCGCCTCGACCCTGTCCAACGCGGTCATCACCGCGGACGGCAAGTCCAAGAAGGACTTCGTCCTCGGCTCGGACCCGGGCATCGACAGCACGATCAAGACCACCTATCTCCAGGGCACCGGCGACGCGGCCATGTCGGCGGGCAAGGCGGCGATCGGCGAGGACTTCGCCAAGGACCACCACCTGGGCCTGGGCGGCAAGATCGAACTCGCCTTCCCGAACGGGCAGAAGACCACGGTCGAGGTCGGCGCGATCCGCAAGAAGTCCGACGACGTCATCGGCATGGGCGAGACGATCGTGATCCCGAACACGATCATGAAGAAGTTCGTCCCGAACGTGCAGTACCAGAGCGTCAGCATCAACGCGGCCAGTGGTCAGGACGCGACGAAGGTCGGCGCCGCGCTCAAGACGGCGCTCGAACCCTTCCCGCAGGTCAAGGCGCGTGACCAGAGCGACTACAAGGAACTGATCGGCAAGCAGATCGACACGTTCCTGTACCTGATCTACGGTCTGCTCGGCCTGGCGATCATCATCTCGATCCTGGGTGTGATCAACACGCTGGCGCTGTCGGTCGTCGAGCGCACCAGGGAGATCGGTCTGATGCGGGCGATCGGCGCCTCGCGTCGGCAGATCCGCCGGATGATCCGCCTGGAGTCGATGGTGATCGCGGTGTTCGGCGCCCTGGTCGGGCTCGCGCTCGGCATGGCGTGGGGCATCGGCGCCCAGCGCCTGCTGGCCAACCAGGGCCTGGACGTGCTCAAGGTCCCGTGGGGCACGGTCGTCGGCATCGTGATCGCCGCGGCGATCGTCGGCCTGCTGGCCGCGGTGATGCCGGCCTTCCGGGCGGCACGGATGAACGTCCTGCGCGCCATCGCGACGGACTGACCCGGAGGGGCGACCCTCCCGACAGGCAGCCGGCTCCCCATCCTCCCCCCTTGGGGAGCCGGTGACCGAAGAGCCCCCCGAACCGCCTTGCGCAGGCGGTTCGGGGGGCTCTTTCGCGTCGGCGGGGCGGGGGTCAGGAACGGGCCTCGGGGCGGGACTTCAGTGCCCGGCGGCAGAGTTGGTCGGCCTGGCGGGTGGTCTCCGGGAGGCGGTAGCGCGGGGTCAGGGCCAGTACGTGCGCGCAGGCCGTGTCCAGGTCGACGCCGTGGCCGATCGATACGAAGACCGGCTTGACCGCGTCGCGGGTGCGCAGCGCGCGCCCGACCACATCACCCTCGTCCACCAGGTCGGCGGCCTCGCCGCGGGCCTGCCCGAGCGGCTCGTACGTGCCGACGAACCGCGTCTTGCCGACCCCGATGGCCGGGATGCCGGTGAGCACGCCGAGGTGGCAGGCCAGGCCGAAGCGGCGCGGATGGGCCAGCCCCTGGCCGTCGCAGAGCAGCAGCTCCGGTGCGGCGTCGAGGCGTTCGAGCGCGGCCAGCAGCGCCGGGACCTCCCGGAACGCGAACAGGCCCGGGACGTACGGGAACGTCGCCACGCCGTGCACCACGGAGTGCTCCAGGATGGCGTGCGTGCGGGCGTCCAACACCACGACGGCGGCGGCCAGTTCGTCCGAGTCCTCGGCGTAGGCCACGTCGAGGCCGGCCACCCGCCGCACCTCGCCCGGCTGCGGCCCGGGCCCGACCGTGTCCACCGTCGGCCGCAGCCGATCCTGCACGGCCAGCGCCTCGGCGGCGGTCCGCGGCCACTCCTCGGCCGATGCGATCGCGGAAGAAGTGCTCATCCCGAGAACGTACCGCCGGCTTCGTGGGTGGAACCCCTCGGTGGGCTGTCGCGTCAACTCTGCGGGTGCGTACGACCGCGCGGGTGCGCGGACCGACGACGAGGGGGCAGGGCGATGGCGGTGCGGCGGTGGAGTGTGGGGGCGGTGGTCGCGGCCGGGGTGATGCTCGGGGTGTCGGGGTGTGGTGGATCCGGGGACGATCCGTTCGTGGTGTCGGCGCCGTCGACGACGGCGCCCCCGTCGACGGCGCCGCCGGTGCAAACGCACGCGACCAGGGTGGACACCGGCACGGTCGCCTTCGAGGTCCGCGCCGCCGGGGGCGCCGATGCGGGCGCGCGGACCGTGACCACCCCGTGCGATCGGGTCCTGCTCGCGCTCGACGACGTCACGATCGAGTCCAACGAGGTGACCTGCAAGGCGCCGGGCGGCCCGCCCGGCAACGGGTGGCACGGCCTGTACCGCACGGCGGCCGACGTCCCGCCCGGCGCGGTGACCCAGACGGTGCAGACTCCGCTGGGTGAGGCGGTGCTGTTCACCCAGGAGTACTACGAGGCGACCAACTCGGTACGGCGTTGGCGCGAGCCGGTCGCGATCGTGACCCTGGGCAACCCGCGTTCGCGCACGCATCCGACCCTCGTCGTGCGCGCCGACAAGGGCGGCCTGGACCAGTCCCGGCTGGCCGGCTTCGTCCGCGCCAACCTGCTGCCCCTGGGGTGAGGTCCGCGCCGGGCGCCGGTGACGGCGAGGGTAAGGAACGCGCTCGGATCGGCATGGTGCACGCCAAGAGCGCGTCAACGCGAGCGCCGACGGGCCGATTCGGGGTGAGGCTGAAGGCGGTCGAAAGGAGGCCGTCATGTTCGCCGTGCTGCGCCGGGTCCCCGGAATTCGTCGTACCGTCGCGCTCCGCCGGACCGGTGGCCGGGGCGCCGAGGGCGGCCCGGGGGCCGTGGTGGTGCCGATCGTCCGCATGGACACCGCCGCCGTCGCCGCGCTCGGAGCCGCGAGGGACATGGGCGGACGGGCGATCGCGGTGCATGTGACGCGCCCCGGCGAACGGGCTGTTCGGGACGCGGTGGTGGAGGCGTGGGAGGCGGCCGGGGTGGACGCGCCGCTGAGTGTGGTCTTCGACGAGCGGGACCGGCTCGTCGAGGCGCTGGCGACGTTCGTCCGGGGCCTGCCGGAGCGCAGGGTGGCCGTGTTGGTGCCGGCCGCCGCCGATCCGGCCCGGGAGCGCGGCCGGCGGCACGACGTCCTGGTCGAGGCGCTGCGCGCGGAGGGTTGCGCCGTGCTCGTGGCCCGGGCCGAGGTCCCCGCGCCTCCCGCGCCTGTGCGCGACCCGCTGGTCACCGCCGCCTGACGAGCGTTTGGCCGAAATCGGCGACCCTGTTGACCGTATTCGGCGCGCGACTAGGCTTCCGGGGCGTTGTGCCCATTGACCGGAGGCCGAAGTGACCGAGAGCAGAGCAGGCGGAGCGCCCGCGCGACGTGGCCCCGGCGAGTTGGAGTCCGAGATCCTGTCCCTGCTGTGGACGTCGCCCACGGCGATGGGCGCGGCCGCGGTGCAGGCACGGGTCTCCGGCGAACTGGCGTACACGACGGTGGTGACGATCCTGTCCCGCCTGCACGACAAGGGTGTGCTCCAGCGCACCAGGTCGGGCCGGTCCTACGTGTACGCGCCGGTGTACGACGAGGCCGGGCTCGCCGCGCGGCGAATGCGCCAGGTGCTGGACAAGGAGGGCGACCGGCAGGCCGTGCTCGCCCGATTCGTCTCCGACCTGTCCACCGACGACGAGGCGTTGCTGCGCCGCCTGCTGGAGGAGGGCGGTTCCTAGTAGGTCGGGAAGTCCGCCGTCGTCACCGCGAACCCGAAGCCGGGCAACGGCACGTCCTGGCCGAACGCGTAGGCCGCGCGAGCCGTGTACCTGCCGCTCTTGGGCTCGGAATTGACCACGATCGTGCCCTGGCGCGGGTCGACGATCAGGTAGACCGGGATACGCATGCGCGGATAGTCGCGCAGTTTGGCCTCCCAGTCGTTCTCGGGGTTCGACCGTGACACGACCTCGACGACGAGTCTCAGGTCGGCGGCGGGAATGTGGTTCTCGATGGTGATGAGATCGTCTTCCGGGAAGACGCAGACATCGGGGTTGCGCCTTATCAGGTTGGTATCGTCCAACACGTCGATCCCACCGTGCACCGCCATCCCCGCCCACTCGGGCCGCCCGGCGATCCCCTGCTCGATACGCATGCGCAAGCGACGCACGATGAACTCGTGGATGCCGGATGGGCCGGTCATCATGACGAGCGTGCCATCACTGATCTCGACCTTGTAATTGGACGGCGTGTGCATGCTCTCGGCGATGGCGGTCAGTCGGTCGAATTCCTCGCGGTCCATACTCCCCATGGTAGGTCGTACCTTTTCGAAATCGCGGTGCGTGGCGGGATGGTCACCCGGACGGGAATGGGCGCGTCCCCGAGGTTGACCCCCATGAGGGCCACCCGGAGAATTTCGGTGTGGGGGTCACGAGGATGGCACGCGCCGGCGACGCCGGCGGGCGTGTTGTCGCGCCTGTGCTGCTGCGGCATCGGATCGCGCATCTTCCTGTCCCGCCCGGTATGCGCTGTCGGTAGGGCGCGCGCCGGCTTCGGTTTGTTTGTTGATGGGTCGTCATGTCTCGTGGATGCGCGGGATTCGGCGGTCCGTGCCCGCGTGCGCCCGCTTCGGATGACGTCTTTCTCCATGCGAAGGCCGAAAGGGACACCACGCTCATGACCGCTGTCACCGTTTCCGTATCACCCGTCGCCGCCCGAATCGGGGCCGTGGTCGAGGGAGTTCGCCTGGGCGGCGAACTGGACTCGATCACGGTGGACACCGTCCGGGACGCACTGCATCGGCACCGGGTGATCTTCTTCCGCGACCAGCACCACCTGGACGACGCGGGCCAACTCGCCTTCGCCCGGCTGCTCGGCGATCCGATCGGGCACCCGACCGCGTCCGCCGAGGGCGAGTTGATCGTGCCGATCGACAACGATCACGGGGTGGTCGCCGACCGTTGGCACACCGATGTCACGTTCGTTCCCGCCTATCCGCTCGCCTCCATCCTGCGCGCGGTACGCCTGCCGGACGTGGGCGGGGACACGTTGTGGGCCGATACCGCGAGCGCCTATGCGGAACTTCCCGCCCCGCTTGCGGCGTTGGCCGATTCGCTGCGGGCGGTGCACAGCAATCGGTACGACTACGTGGCTTCGGACACGGATGGGCTCAGCCAGGCGCGGAAGGACTATCGGGAGTTGTTCGAGTCGACCGTGTACGAGACGGAGCATCCGGTCGTGCGGGTTCATCCGGTCACCGGTGAACGCGCGCTGCTTCTGGGGGCGTTCGCTCAGCGGCTGGTGGGCTTCGACGCCGAGGACTCGGCGACGTTGCTCGCGCTGTTCGGGAAGCACGTCACTCGGCCCGAGAACACCGTGCGGTGGCGGTGGCGGGCGGGTGACGTGGCGATCTGGGACAACCGGGCGACCCAGCATCGGGTGATCACCGACTTCGACGGGGCGCGGCGGTTGTTGCACCGGGTGACGATCGACGGGGACGTTCCGGTGGGGGTGGACGGTCGGCGCAGCCGGCCTGTCGGCGAATCGGTGGCTTGATCGGCGGTTGGTGGTCGACGGTTGGCCCCGGTCGGCTTGCCGTCCTCAAACGCCGGACGGGCTTGATGGCCCGGCCTTCGGCCGAGATGGCCTCAAACGCCGGCCGGGCTGGAGTTTTGCCCGGCCGGCGTTTCGTCCGACGTTGCGGAGGTGGCTTCGGATACCGGCGGCTCCGTGGGTCGTGGTGGTCAGGGCAACTTGCGGGCTGTCGACCAGCGGCGGGTTGCCTGCTCCAGGAGGTGGTGGACCGTGGCTTGTTTCGGGAGGGTTCGGGGGAGGCGGTCGCCGTAGGGGAGGTGGGTTCGGGCCTTGCGCCACAGGCGGTCGGGGAGGGTTTTGGGGTCCTGGTGGTAGCGGACCTTGGTGAGGAGTTGGCGGGCCTCCGCGTCGGCCGGGTTGAGGGCGAGGGTCACCGCCAGGTGTTCGGCGGCGGTGTTCCAGCGGGCGCGGCGGGCCGCCCGTACCGCGTCGTTGAAGTGGCGGTCGGCCAGTTCGACGAGGCCGGCGAGCGCGCCGAGGTCGCCGCCGCAGGCCGGGCAGCGTCCGGTCAGGTCGGCGATCCGGCGGCGGCACAGGGGGCAGGTGATCGCGAACGCCATGTCACTTCTCCAGGGAGTTCTTCGGGAGCCGCAACCCGATGTGTGGGGAGCCCTCCCGGATCTGTTCCATCCAGCGGTCCGCCCGGGCCCGCAGCGGCATGATCCGACCCCGATAGATCTCCACGAGCCGCCGGTTGCCCGCCGCCTCGTCCCGGACGTCCACCTCCGCCGCGTCCTCGGCGATCGTGTCCAACTCGCGCAGGAACGCGTCCGCGTCGAGCCGGTGCAGGCCGCCGGACGCCTGGTCCATCTCCTGGATCGAGCGCCGCAGATACTCCACCTCCTGGAGCACCGCGACCTGGAACTCGGCGGCGGTGAACTGCTGCGGGGCACGGCCGCCGTGCAGCATGCGCTCGGCCGCGTTGATCCGGTCCCGTACCGCCTCGTTGGCCAGGTGCCAGTCCATCTTGTTGCCCGCCGCGTAGGCCGCCCGGCCGGTGGCGCGCAGGCCGGGGATCGCGCTTCGGAAGCGCTCCGCCTCGACCGGGTCGTGGTCCACCAGCCGGTCGGCGAGCCGGGCCAGGAAGGCCAGGTTGTCCTCGAACTCGCCGATCACCGGGTTCAGCGCGCTGCCCGCAGTGGTGGCCACCCGCAGGCCCTGGACCAGGGTCTCCGCCTCCAGGAGCTTGTGGTGGGTCTTGCTCGGGTCGATCCGCTCCCGGACCAGCTCCGCGAGTTCGGCGAGGAGGCGGTCCAGCGCCGGGCCGACCCGGATGGCGTCGGCCGGCGGAATCGCGTCGCGCTTCTCCGCCCACCCGGTCACCACCTGCCGGTGCCGCTCGGTCAGCTCCGGCCACCCCGGCACGGTCCGCTGCGGGATGTCGATCACCGCGCTGCCCTCCGCGCCCACCTGCGGCAGCCGCGCCTCGGCCCGGATCGTCCAGCCGGTCTCGAACTCCAGGGTCACCTCGACGGTCGAGCCCACCGGCACATCGGTGGGCAGGTCCCGGATCGAGACCTCGCCGATCGGCACCAGGCCCTCGACCAGGCCGACCCGCAGGCTGGACCCGTGAGACGCGGTCTCCAGGCGGAAATCGGTGCGGTACGGCACCATCGTCCCGGCCCGCACCACCGCGTGCAGCCCGTCCACCAACTCGACCGAGAAGTCGTGCGCGAGCACGTCGCCGGTCGCGTCCGAGCGCGGCTTGTCGTCGGTGGTCACCTCCAGACGCCGGCTCTCGATCTCCCGGCCGTGCACCGACACCTGCACGGTGAAGCCGTTCTCGCCCTCGCGCAACGGCACGTCGGCGAACAGGAACCGGCCCTCCCCGTCGGCCGTCTCGGTCAGGTACACCAGGCCGTCGTCCGAGGTCAGCACCAACTGCGCGGCGGCCGGCGAGCCGAGGTCGGGGCCGGCCAGGACCCGGCCGCCGATGTCCGTCTCCGGCGGCAGCGCCTCGGGGCGGTCCAGTTCCAGATGGCCGCTGCGACTCGGTACGTTCGCCGCCTTGAGCGCCGCGCCCAGCGCGACGCACAGGTCCGGGTTGAGCAGCCGGGGCCCGCGTCCGAAGTGTTCGGTGAGCATGGAGGCCACCAGCGGGATCCGGGACGAGCCGCCGACCATGACGATCTCGTCCAGGTCGGCCGCGGTCATCCCGGCGCGGGCCAGCGCGCGGTCGCAGTCGTCCAGGGTGCCGCGGATACGATCCGCGATCATCTCCTCGAACTCCTCGCGGCGCATGGGCAGTCCGATGTTCATCGGGGTGCCGCGCCGGTCCTCGCAGTACTGGCTGACGATCTCGGTCTCGGGGTAGCGCGACAGGTCGTGCTTGGCGCCCTCGGCGACCGAGAGCAACTGCGCCTCCACTTTGCCGTCGGCGGGGTTCTCCGAGTCGATCGCCAGATCGTACTCGGGCAGCTGGGCCGCGATCCAGGACACGATCCGCCGGTCGAAGTCGAATCCGCCCAGGTAGCGGTCGCCGCTGAACGAGCGGTTCTCGAAGCCGACTTCGGGGTCCCAGGTGACCACGGAGGTGTCGAAGGTGCCCCCGCCGAGGTCGTAGACCAGGAACGTCTGCGGCTCGGTCAGCTCGCGGGCCCGCTCGTGCGTGTACGCCAGCGCCGCGGCCACCGGCTCGATCAGCGTCTCGACCACCTCCAGGCCGGCCGCCTGGCCCGCGCGCGTGGTCTCGTTCTTGGCCCGGGTCTCGAAGAACGCCGGGACGGTCACCACGGCCCGCTCCACCGGCACGCCCAGCACCTCCTCGGCCACCTGCTTGAGGTGGCGCAGGATGTGCGTGGACGCCTCCAGCGGGGTCAGCCGCGCGTGTCCGGCGGTGACCAGCTGGTCGGTGCCCATGTTGCGCTTGAAGAACATCGCGGGCGGCGCGCCGGGCAACCGGGCCTTGTTCTTGGCCAGTTGCCCGACGATCGGAGTACCGATCGGATCGATCCACACCGCCGACGGGGTGGTCGGCGAGCGGTCGGGGTTGGCCACGATCAGCGAGTCGCCGACCGGGCGCAGCCGACGGGCGGCGATCAGCGCCTCCTTGTCGGGCACCTCGGCGTCGGCGGGGATCGCGACGCACGAGTTGGTCGTGCCGAGGTCGATACCGACCACGATGCTCATCTGGTGCTACCGCCTTCGGAGTTCGGCTCGTTCGAGGGTTCGGGGCGCGGTGCCGCGGGGGTTTCCCGGTCGTCGGTCCGCCCGGGGGCGGCCTCGCGTTCGGCCGGGGTGGGTACGAAGCCGAGCACGACCTGTGCGCGGCGGATCACCTCGCCGTCGTCGAGGAGTACTCCGGGCCGCAGCGTCCTGGCCACGATCATCGCCGCCTCGTCGCCGCTGTCGGGGGCGTGCGCGACGTCCACCCGGCGGCCGACCGCGGCGTACGCCTCGCCCACGGGATCGTCGAAGCGTACGCCCGCGCGGTCGAGCGCCGTGGCGAATCGCCGGGCGATCGAGGCCAGTACGGCCGGTGCGGGCTCGCCGTCCAGGCAGCCGCGCAACTCGTGCAGCGCGACCGCGGCGTCGGCGGCCAGGCCGGTGTACCGCTCGTGGGTGGACTCCAGTCGTTTGCGCATCTCCTCGCGCCCGGCCTCGCGTTCGCGCGCGGTTCGCCGCACCACGTCGTAGACCAGCGCGAACGGCGGGTCGAGCGCGTGCTCCGGCACCGCGCGCTCGCTCTCGGTGATCGCCATCGGGTCCGCGTGGTCCGCGGCGAGAGCGGCCGACTCGGACGGATCGACGGGACCGGTCGACGGGGTCGCCGTGGTCGATCCGGTCGACGCCTTCGACGCGGGCGAGCCGGCCCGATCGGGCGAACCCGTCGCATCCGCCGGTGGATCCGCCCCGAGGGGGCCCCGCTCGGGTGTCGCTGCCATCAGTGCGCCCCTTCTTCCGTCCACAACGGTACGAACTCGCGCGGCGCCGGCGGCGGCACCAGGCCCGCGAGCACACGTCGGTCGATCCCGATCCTCGGCGGCCCGGCCGACTCCGGGGGTTCGGTCTCGGCGAACTCCTCGGCCAACTCGGCCGGATCGGGGCCGGGCCGCTCGGGTCGGTGGGTGAGCAGTTCGGCCGCCAGCCGCCCGGCCGGGTCGGTCAGGCTCTCCTCGGCCGCGTTCACCTCGGCCGGGGCGAGCACCCGGCCGTGCACCGGGAAACGGTCCGCGCTTCGGGTGATCCGCTGTCGCCGCTTGCGCACCTGTGCCTTGATCGCCGCCCGGCCGATCAGGTCCGGATCCAGGTCCAGGATCTGGAAGGCGGTGCCCCGGTAGGGGTTCCGGCCGGCCTGCCAGGCCCAGGGATTCTCCCGGGCGCCCTCGCTTCCGGTGGATTCCATCGGCACTCAACTCCATGCGGGGCCGTGCCCCGTGGCCAGGGACAACACGACGCCGCGCAGCGCGTTGACGATCTCGGGTTTGTCCGCGTCCGGGTCGGCGGCCACCTCGTCGGCGAGCCGGCGGGCGGTGGCCAGGTCCTCCGGCTGCGGCGCGTGGAGGTTGATCAGTACGCGGGCCATGAACAGCCGCCCCCACGGCCCGGGCGCGGACATCGCCAGCGCTCGGCGCAGCGCGTCCCGCACGTGTCCGTCCGGCAGCCCCTGGCGTTGTCGGGCGGTGGCTGCCAACGCCCATTCCTCGGCGGCCAGTTGCTCGACGTCGCGGTACATGCTCTTGAGCGCCAGGTCGCGGTCGAGTTCGAGGGCGCGCAGCAGGTGTCGGCCCGAGCGCAGCGTGGCCTGTTCCAGTACGGCGGGTTCGGTGGCCGGGCCGGACTCCAACTCGCGCACCACGATGCCGCGCCAGTATTCGTGTCGGGCCAGCTCGACCGCGAACGAGCCCTCGGGTGTGCCCACTTCGTCCCAGGCGGGCAGCACGAGCCGGGCCACCCGCTCGACCAGCGGCTCGATCTTGTGCGCCCACCCGGGCGCGGCCACCACGATCTCGATGTGCCGCCGGGTCGCGTACAGCAGGGCCCGGGCCGCCTCCGCGTTGCCGGGGTCCACCGTGAGCCAGGAGGCGAGCAGTTCGACCACGTCGTCGTAGCGGCCCTCCTCGACGTCGCGCGACGCCTGGGTCAACGCCTCGCGGACCAGGTCGGCCCGGGCGTTGGCGATCACCGACGGCGGGAAGCCGGACTCGCGGACCAGGTCGAGGTGTTCACGCGCGGACAGCGGATCGCGCAGGCGCCGATCGGCGGCCAGGGTCAGGTGCGGGGCGAGCAGGTCGCGGGGCAGCCGCTCGCGGACCTCCTGGACGGTCGCCGCCGGCACCGGGCTCCCGGCGACCGCCTCCAGGTGCTCGTGCATCCGGTCCCAGAAGGCGCTGTCGTGGTACAGCTCGGCCCAGTGCGCCAACGCCCTCTTCCAGTACGGGTGGGCCGCCTCGCTCTCGCCCGCCAGCTCCAGGTCGTAGGCGTGCGCGTGCAGCGCGACCGCGAGGTGGTGGGTGCGCCACGCCCCGCCGCCGGTGGTCCACAACTCCTCGGCCCGCGTGCTCCACGGCTGCGCGTCGGTGTCGGTGCCCAGACTCGCGTACGCCTCGCCGTCCAACGGCCCGTCGCCCGCGCCGTGTTCGCGCAGCCGGGCGGCGAACGCGCGCAGTTCCGCGCGGTCAGTCATCGGCGCCCCCCACCACGAGCGCACCGGCCACCACCCGCACCCGGACCGCGCCGATCGGCCGGCCGGCCGCGTCGGCCTCGTCGAGCAGGCGCAGCACGCCCGGCACCACGGCGGTCACGCAGCGGTTGACGCCGCGTGCCGCCTCCTCCGGCCGGCCGCGCCAGGCGACGGTGGCGATGTGGTCGGCGGCCTCGTCGGTCCAGGTCAGCGCGACGCCGAGTTGCTCGCGCAGCCGCGCGGCGAGTCGGGTCAGGCCGTTCTCCGCGATTCCGCGCAGTTCGGTGGGGCCGAACGGCGAGTAGAGGATCACCTCGTCGACCCGGTTGAGGAATTCGGGCCGGAAGAACCCCTCCATCGTGCGGCGCAGCCGGGCGCTCGCGGCGGTGTGCCCGGTCGAGCCCTCGGCCAGGATCGAGCCGATCAGGTTGTCCACGCTGTCCACGTCGTCCTCGACCGCCTCGGCCGCGGAGTGGGTCGCGCCGAGGTTGGTGGTCAGGATCACCACCGCGTCGTGCGCCTCGCGCACCGGGCCCGCGGGATCGCCGATCCGGCCCTCGTCGAGCAGGCGAAGGAGCGCGTCGAGCACCCGCGCGTCGGCCTTTTCCACCTCGTCGAACAGGAACACCCGGCGCGGATTGTCGCGCAGGCCGTTGGTGAGCTTGCCCTCGCCGAAGCCGACGTAGCCGGGCGGGGCGCCGATGAAGTTGTTGATCGACTCGCGCGCGCTGAACTGGCCCATCTCGAAGACCAGGACGTCGTCCTCGGACCCGTAGACGACCTCGGCGAGCAGCCGGGCGGTCATCGTCTTGCCGGAGCCGCTGGGGCCGCACAGGAGCAGTGCCGCGCGCGGCCGGTCGTCCGGGCGGAAGCCGCGGGTGAGCGATCGTTTGATGAGTTCGACGTGGAAGGCGAGCCGCTCGACCACGCTCTCCTGGCCGATCAGGCCCGCGCGCAGCCGGCGTACCGCCTCCTCGGGGGACATCGGGGTGCCGGTCCGGTCCGGTTCGGGCTCGGCGGGCTCGCGGTAGTAAGTGTCGGCGAAGCGGCGCAGCCGGTCCAGGTCCAGGCCGATGTCGCGGAAGAATCCGGCCGCCAGGCCGCTGGGGGTGTCCAGGAGCGCGGCGAGCAGGTCGCGTTCGGTGATCCGGGCGCCGGTGTCCGGGTCCGGGTCGGGGCCGCTCGCGGCGAACGTCGCCGCGCGGCGCAGGGTCTGCCGCAGCGGCTCGTCGGGGGTGATCGGGCCGGTGCCCGCCGGGCCGCGGACCCGGGCGCCGGTCAGCGCGATGGTCTGTTCACGCAGCGCCCGTACGTCCCGGCGCAGGAACAGGAAGGCCTGCTCGAGGAGTCCGCCGGGGGTGGTGGCCAGCGCGTGCAGCAGCATCGCGATGCCGCACTGCCGCCGGCCGAGTCCGCTCGCCTCGGCGACCATCATCGCCAGCACCCGCCGGGCACCCGGGGCGAACGCGGCCTCGTCGATCGACCCGTCGGCCCGGCACACCTCCGCCGCCGGGCGCGCCGCGGCCACCTCGGCCCGCCAGGCGTCGAGGTCCACCCGGCCGTAGCCGACGAGCAGGTCCACCGCGCCCGGCTCCAGGCGCGGCAACAACTCCGCGAGCAGCGCGCGTTCGTCGACGTAGCCGGTGTCCGCCGCGGCGGCGAAGCCGGCCCGCAGCTCGGCGGTGACCGGCAGGCCGCCGAGCGCGCCGGCGCCGCCCCGGCCGTTGCCGCTCGCCCCGGCGGCCGGTCCGCCGCCGCCGAGCAGGCCGGCCGCGAGCACGTCCGGCGGGATGCCCTGGCGGGCGAACAGGCCGCAGGCGCGCCCGCCGTCGATCCGGGCCAGGGCGATCAGGGTGTGGGCGACCTCGATCGTGTGCGCGCCGAGTTCGCGGGCCACCGTCGAGGCGGTCTCGAACCGGCGGGTGGCCACCAGCAGCCCGCTGTCGAACACCTGCTCCGGCACCCCGAGGATGTCCGTGTCCACGTCGCCTTCTCCCCCGCCTCGCGTTTCGATCGCACCCGGTCGGATCACGCCTCGTCGCCGGCGAGCAGCCGCTCGGCCAGGTCCGCCCGGGACCGGGCCGCCTCGGGCCGTCCCGCGCCCAGGTCGCGTACGCCCATGGCCAGTATTCGGTAAGCGGCGGTCGTCGCGATCGCCCGGCCGAGTCGTCCCTCGCGCAGTTCCGCCGGGGACGACTCGAGCAGCGCGGCGGCCAGTTCCGGGTCGGCGCGGGTGACCCGGTGCAGCACCAGGCCCGGGCCCAGCGGCGTACGGCGCACCCAGCCCGCGCCGTAGCGCCGGAGCAGGTCACGCGCGGCGCCGCACACCATCGAGTCGTCGCCCTCCAGCGTGCCGAGCAGCAGTCGCGCGGGCCAGGTGTCGGCGTAGGGCTCGTCGACCACGTGCGGCTCGTGCCCGGCGTCGTCGGGGCCGGCGCCGCCCGTCGCGTCGCCGCCGGCCGTGCCGCCGCCCGACGCTCCGCCGAGCCCCGCCGCATCGCCGCCGCCCGACAGCCCCCGCCGCAGCAGCCGCACCGCCCCCGCGTCGTCGCCGCGCTCCAGCAGCTCCGCCGCCGCGACCACCAGGGCCGCCGCCGTCCCGGGCCGCACCCCGGCCGCCGCCCCGCCGTCCCGCGCCGCGACGGCGGCCCGGTGCAGCTCGCGATACTCGGCGTGGTCCGGATCGAGCATCGCGGCCTCGTACAGATACCGGACCGCCCGTTCCGGATCGCCGCCGGTCAGCTCCCGATGCCCCTCGACGGCGAGCCGATGGGCCAGGCGCGGTGCGGCGGCGGCACAGCCCTGCTCGAAGGCGAGCCGGAAGCAGGTGCGCGCCGCGGCCTCGGCACCGCGCGCCGCGGCCCGGTCGCCGATCACGCACACCCATTCGGCCCGCGTACCCGGCGCACCGGGCGGCGCGACCACCGGCAGCAGCCGCCACAGGTCGTGGTCGGGGTGCCGGGCCGGCTGCTCGAAGCGCTCCTCCAGGCAGTCCAGGACCCGGTTGGTGGCGGCGACCCGCCAGCGCCGGACGGGCGCGCGCGGGTCCAGGCCGCCGAGCACGTCGAGCAGCGCGCGCTCCAGCGGGCGCGGTCCGGCCTCCAGCGCCTTCTCCAGCGTGGTCCAGGTCTCCGCGAAGTCGCTGCCGGGCTGGACCACCCACCAACGCAGCACCGCGTCGATCGCGCGGGCGTAGTGGCCCCGGGGGTCGCGCCCGAGCACGTCGACGAGCATGCGCGCGGCGGTCTCCGGCTGCTGGGTGGCCACGGCCTGGATCTGGCTCTCGATCAGTCCCCGATTGCGGACCACCTCGGCGTCGGAGGCGTTGGCCAGGAAGTCCCGCATCGCGACGAGTCGAGGCTCCACCTCGCCCTCCCGATGCGTGGCCATCCGGAACGCCCGCACCGCCCCGGCATCCGACATGGCGTCTCCCCCGCGAACACGACCACCCGACCGCGCCGGTCGTGACGACGTACAAGCAGCCGACGTACAAGCAGCACGGTACCCGGCCGCGCCGGCCCAGGGAGGACACCGGGCGAACCCGTCCTCGTAACGTGATCGTCACCGATGGTGAGACCGCGGCCGAGCCAAACCCGGGTGAGAGCGACCCCGAACATCGGGTAGTATTTCTCTCGCAGCAAGCGCCGCTAGCTCAGTTGGTTAGAGCAGCTGACTCTTAATCAGCGGGTCCGGGGTTCGAGTCCCTGGCGGCGCACAGCGGCAATACCGAGAAGGGCCCACCGGTTTCCGGCGGGTCCTTCTCGCATGTGCCGAGCCCGGCCGAGTCCGCGCTCCGGTGCACGACCCGCCCGATGCCACAATCCCCCGCCGCCCGCATGGTGTTCCCGCCGTGGTTCTCGATCACCCCGCCCGTCGGTCGTCCATAGATCATGTGACAATCCTCGACGGGTAGGATCGGTCGGATGTCGGTGAAACGTGGCTTTCCACTGATTCTGTTGCTGTTTGCCCTGATCACGGGGTGCGCGGTGGACTCCGGTGTGCGCGTCGCGGGCAAGCCGGAACCGGTGGGGATCCCGCTCGCACCGCCGCCCTCCGGGGCGGGTCTGAGCATCGATCCGGTCCGGGTGCTGCGGGAGGACGCGGGGATCGGCGTCAAGATCAAGGCGGTACTCACCCCGTCCTGCGGCACGTCCTACCCGGTGAACGCGCAGTATCTGAACGCGCCGGGGGTGCCCGGGACACCCCTGCCCATCGCGGTGGTGTCGGTGTTCCACTGCGGGTCCGAGACCTGCACGATGCGCCGGGACGTCGCCGCGTACGTGTACCGGCTCTTCGAGGACGGGCACACCGAGCGGGTGTTCGCCTCGGAGGAGCCGGGGAGTCGGATCGAGGTCGCAAAGCAGATGTTGATCCTCCAACTGCCGGCGTACCGGGCCAACGAGCCGGCGATCTGCCCCTTCGGCGAGCACGGGGTCGGATTGCGGTGGGATGGTGCGCGGTTCGTCGAGAACGAGGTCGGAAAGGGTGTGTCGTGAGCAAACCGCACGTGCTCGTCGTGGAGGACGACGAGGTCATCCGCGAGGCGACGCAACTCAACCTGGAACGGGACGGGTTCCGGGTGAGCACCGCCGCCGACGGCGAGGCCGGGCTCGCCGCGTTTCGCGCCGAGCGGCCGGACGTGGCGCTGCTCGACGTGATGTTGCCGCTGATGAACGGGATCAGCCTGTGCCGGCGGATCCGGGCGGAGAGCCTGATCCCGGTGATCATGGTGTCCGCGCGCGACGACCCGATCGACATCGTGGTCGGTCTGGAGGCGGGCGCCGACGACTACGTGACCAAGCCGTTCGACACCGTGGTGCTGCTCGCCCGGATCCGGGCGCTGCTGCGCCGCGCGCAGCGCACCGCCGGTCCGGGCGAGGAGCCGGGACCGCTGCGCTTCGGCGACCTGGAGATCGACCCGGACGGCGTGCAGGTGCGCCGCTCCGGCGAGTTGCTCGCGCTGACCCCGACCGAGATGAAGCTGCTGCTGCGCTTCGCCGAGTCGCCGGGCACGGTGCTCAGTCGGGACACCCTGCTCGAAGGGGTCTGGGAGTACGCCTGGGGTGGTGACACCCGGGTCGTGGACGTGCACGTCCAGCGGCTGCGCAACAAGGTGGGCCCGGGCCGGATCGAGACGGTTCGCGGCTTCGGCTACAAGCTGCGTCCGGGACCCGTCGGGTGAGTCTGCGCTGGCGGATCTCGGCGGTGGTCACGGTGGTCAGCGTGGCGGTCGCCGTCGCGCTGAGTCTGACCGTGCACTTCGCCTTCGCCTACAAGCAGGCGGACGAGGCGCGCAAACTGCAGATCGACCGGATCGACCTGGCCCTGCGCGAGTACGTCCGGACCGGACAGCCGACCTTCGGCAGCCGGTTGGACGACCCGCGGGTGCCGGCGGCGCTGCGCCAGGCGGTGCGCGACGGCGACCGGGCCACCGAGTTGTCCGAGGGCCGGATCTGGGCGGCGGTCGGGGTGGACGGGCACATCCTGTCGCTGCGCTCCAGCTATCGGGACCGGACCAGCGACCTGGCCTCGCTCGACCGGGTGCTGATCATCGGCGCGGCCGGCGTGGTGGTGTGCGGGGCCGGGGTGGGTGTGCTGATCGGGGCGCGGCTGTCGCGTCGGTTGCGGCGGGCCGCCGACGCGGCTCGGCGGGTCACCGCGGGCGAGCGGTCGATCCGGGTACGGGCGGCGATCGGCGGCAGCGGTCGGGACGAGGCGGCGGAGTTGGCCACGGCGGTGGACGCGATGGCCGACGCGTTGCAGGCCCGGCTCGACGCGGAGCGCCGGGTCACCGCCGACATCGCGCACGAGTTGCGCACGCCGCTGACCGGACTGAGCGCCGCCGCCGACCTGTTGCCCGCGGATCGGCCGGGCGAGCTGGTCCGCGACCGGGTCCGGGCACTGCGGTCGCTGGTGGAGGACGTGTTGGAGGTGGCCCGCCTGGACACCGCGACCCAGCGGGCCGACCTGACCGAGGTACCGCTGGGCGCGTTCGCCGCCCGGCGGGTGGCCGCGCTCGCGCCCGCCGCCGAGTTGCGGGTGATCGGGGACGAGGTGGTGGTCACCGACCCGAGGCGGCTGGAGCGGATTCTGGCCAACCTGCTGACCAACGCGACCAAGCACGGGCTCGCGCCGGTGGTGGTGGAGGTGGACGGGCCGCGGATCCGGGTCGTGGACGCGGGGCCGGGCTTTCCGGCGACACTGCTGCGGGAGGGGCCCAGCCGCTTTCGCAAGGGCACCGACGACCGGGCGGCCGGCGGGCACGGTCTGGGCCTGACCATCGCGATGGGCCAGGCGGCGGTGCTGGGTGCGTCCCTGACGTTGAGCAATCCGGAGGCGGGCGGCGCGATGGCCGAACTCACGCTGCCTTCGGGGGCGTCGGCGGCGGCGTGAGTAGTGGGTTCCGGCCCGGCCCGGTCGACGGAGAAAGGGAGTGCCTCGTGGGTGATGTGGTCGGATTGGTGCTGGCGGCCGGGGGTGGGCGGCGGCTCGGGGGGCGGGCCAAGGCCCGCCTGGTGCATCGGGGGCGACCGCTGGTGGAGTTCGCGGTCGCCGAGTCGCGCCGCGGCGGATGCGACCGGGTCGTGGTGGTACTCGGCGCGGAGGCCGACGCGGTGCTCGCCGATGCCGAGCTGACCGGCTGCGTCGTGGTGCGCAACGACGACTGGGCGAGCGGGATGGGCTCCTCGCTCGCCGCCGGGGTCGCCGCGCTGCCCGCCGACGCCGACGCCGTCGTGGTCACCCTCGTGGACATGCCCGGCGTGGGCGCGGCGGCGGTGGCCCGGTTGATCGCCGCGCACGCCGCGCCGGAGGACCTGATCGCGGCGGCCTACGCGGGTCGGCGCGGCCATCCGGTCCTGTTCGGGCGCGCCTGGTGGGCCGAGTTGGCGGCCGGGGCCGAAGGGGACACCGGAGCCCGGACGCTGCTCGCCGAGCAGCGGGATCGGGTTCGGCTGATCGAGTGCGCCGACATCGCCGACCCGTTCGACATCGACACGCCCGCCGACCTGGCCCGGCTGGACCCCTGACCCTGATCGACGAAGGACCCGAGCCGCCGGGGGCTCGGGTCCTCGCGTGCTCGCGTGTTCTTGCTACTCGCGCGCCCGCGACGCGCGTCCGAGCGCACGCGCGGGCCTCGGGCCCATGCCGCCGGCGGGATTCCCGTACCACCGACCCCGGGATCGCTCCCGGCCGCGCCGGTTACGCCTGGTTGAAGAACCCGTCCTGGTTCTGCTGTGTCGGGTCGCCCGTCAGCAGGCGCGCGTCGGCCGGCATCAGCAGGAAGACCCGCTTCGCCAACCGCTCGATCGCCCCGCGGCGGCCGAAGGTCAACCCCGACGCGAAGTCGACGACACGCTTGGCGTCCGACTCGTCCATCGCGGTCAGGTCGATCACGACCGGGATGTCCTGTCGGAAGTACTCGCCTATCGCCCTGGCCTCGTGATAGCTCTTCGGGTGGACGACGGCGATCCGGGTGCTCGGCTGCGCCGGCGTCTCCGAAGCGGCCGCGCGCGCGGCGAACACCTCGGAAGCCGGCACCACGCTGCCCTCCAGGGCGCGCGAACGCGACTCCTCGGGCTCGTCGTCGTAGACCCAGCGCGATCCCGTGTCGTCGTCGTCCGCGTCGTATGTCCCGGTCTCGTAGGCACCCGCGCCGGTGCGGTAAAGGTCGTCGTCCACGTCCCCCGAACCGATCCCGAGCCACGAGCCGGCCTTGCGCAATGCGCCCATGGGCACCTCCGCGTCCGGTCGTCCCGGCCCCGTCCGGGTTATCTCGTCATCCTCCACTCGACCGAACTGTATGCGAGTGCCGGGTCCGGCGCGTCGAACGACGCGCCTATAAACGGACAGATCATCCAACCGACCTCGAACGGGCGTACTCAGTGCGGCTTCTGACGCCATTTGAGATCTTTATCCGCGTATTCCGAAGCGAACCGCATCGAAAGTGCACCCGATCCGTTCGAACACGATACCTCGAACTGTTGTGCGAATAACGGAATATGCCCGCCGAATGAACCCGAACGGCCCACAGGTACATACCTCTACCGGTGGACCGGGGGAAGGTCGCAGACTCGGATGCGACATCTTCGGAGGTGAGCATGGATTCGCCTTTCCGCATCGTGCGGCCCCCTCGTCCGCTCGAAGAGCCGTATCCCTCCCGTGCCCGAATCAATGAACAGGTCGGCGCCGTCTGGGAATGGGGGATGCGCGAGGATCCCGCCGCGGCCGTCCGGCTCTACCACCAACTCGGCGACGTCGCCGCCCGGGTGCTCGGCGGCACCGACCGGGACACGCTCAACGTACGCCGCGCGTACGCGCACTTCGTCGGGATCGACGGCGATCCGCGGCGTGCCGCCCAGTTGTTGGCCGGGCTGATCCCGGTGGCGGGACAGGCGCTCGGTCCCGGCGACTGGGTCACCCTCGACATGCGGCTGTGCCACGCCCGGTTCATCGGCGAGGGCGGCGAGCCGCCACGCGCGACGACGTTGTTCACCCAATTGGTCGCCGACATGACCCACGCGCTGGGCGCCGAGGCGGAGAGCACGCTGACCGCGCGCAGCTACCTGGCCCGCTTCACCGGGGAGTGCGGCGCTCCGCTCCGCGCGGCGCAGATGTACGGCGCGCTCGCGATCGACTCGATCCGGATCCTGGGCGCCGACTGCCTGGAGTCGCTGGTCGCCCGGGCGGGCCACGCCGTCAACCGCGGCCTGGCCGGCCATCGCGGCGAGGCATTGGCCCTGTACGACCCACTGGTCGCCGACTTCGCCCGGGTGTTGGGCCCGGATCATCCGGAAACCCGGCAGACCCAGACCTGGCAGCGATATTTCCGCGGGGAAAACGGCTGAACCCGGTGGGGGCCGGCGGCTAAAGTGGCCGGCCGACACGACCGGAACGGGGACACGGTAGTCATGGAAGCACTGCGCGACGGGGATCCGACGCGGCTGGGGCCGTATCGGCTGCGCGGCCGGTTGGGTGAGGGCGGGATGGGCGAGGTCTTCCTCGGCACGTCCCCGAGCGGCGTTCGGGTGGCGGTCAAGACCGTGCGTCCGGAGTTCGCGATGGACCACGGTTTCCGGGACCGGTTCAGGCGCGAGATAGACCTGGCGCGGCGGGTGGACAGCGCCTGGACCGCGCCGATCGCCGAGGCCGATCCGGACGCGCGACCGCCGTGGTTGGCCACCGAATACCTGACCGGGCTCTCGTTGTCCGAGGCGATCAATACGTACGGCCCGCTGCCCGAGGGCGCGTTGCGCATCATGGGCGCGCAGTTGGCCGAGGCGCTGATGGCGATCCACCGCGCGGGCCTGATCCATCGCGACCTCAAGCCGTCCAACGTGATCCTCGGGCGGGATCGGCTGCGGGTGATCGACTTCGGCATATCCCGGGCGGCGGACGAGGGCGGGCAGGGGCTGACCGGGACCGGTCGGGTGGTCGGATCGCCGTCGTTCATGTCGCCGGAACAGGCGGGCGGGCGGCGGCTCGGGCCGGAGAGCGACGTGTTCTCGCTGGGTTCGGTGCTGGTCTTCGCCGCCACCGGGCGGGGTCCGTTTCACGTGGAACCTCCGGTGGCGCCACTGCAGATGATGATGCGGGTGTTGCGCGACGAGCCCGCGCTGGCGGAAGTACCGGACGGGCTGCTGGACTTGATTCGGCACTGCCTGGACAAGGAACCCGAGGCGCGACCGGCGCCGGCCGAGATCCTGGCCCGCTGCATGGGCGACTGCGAACCGCCGGTGGGCACTTCGTGGTTACCGGCGGCGCTTGCGGCCGAGTTGGAGCGGCGGCACCTGGGCGATCCGGGGGTGCCGGGCCCGGTCGTGGGCGCCTCGACGGGCGAACCTCCCACCCGCGCGGCGGGGTTGGGCGTGGACGCGGGTACGCCGACGACGGTCGCCGTGGCGGTGTCCGAGTCGGCGGGCGAACGGGCCGTCACGCCGCCGCCACCGGACCTGCCGCCGACCGTCGACGTGCCCGAACCGGCGCCCGGCAAGCGGGGGTTGGCCCGTCGTGCGTTCCTGATCGGCGGCGGCGCGGTGGCCGTGACCGCGGTGGGTGGCGGCGCGGGCTGGTTGTTGATGGGCGACGGCGCGGATCCGGGCCGACGGGTGTGGTCGTATCCGGCGGGCGCCGGCGGTGGTTCGTCGCTGAGCGTGCAGGGCGATCTGGTGTACCACGTCGCCGACGGCGCGGGCGGCGGCAAGGGCCAGGTCACCGCGATCGACGCGGAATCCGGGCAGAAGGTCTGGCGCAGGGCCACCGCGGGCAACTCGGTGTCCGCGCCGCTGGCGACCAAGGACCACCTGTTCGTCGTCTCCTGGACGGTGGACCGCGCGGCCTCGGTGGTGGAGCGGTCCCAGCCGACCCTGTGCACGGTGCACGCCTTCGACCCGGTCGAGGGCGAGCTGCGGTGGAGCCTGGAGTACAAGGCCCGCTGGGTGAACCTGCCGGCCGCCCTGGACCGGGGCCTGCTGTACCTGGGCGTCGCCGAGGAGAACTCCTACAGCAGCGGACCCGGGATGATCGTCGCGATCGACGCGGCCACGCACCGTGAGGTGTGGAGGGCGGGGCTGACGGCGGATACCGGCTTGCCCGGGACGCCGACCTTCGGGAGCGACATGGTGGTCGTCGTCGCCCAGCCCAAGGCGTCCTACAACCCCTCGGCGGTCCGCGCCTTCGACCGGTCCGGCAGGCCGAAGTGGGAGGTCCCGTTCAAGAGCCGGCCGTGGGGGCGCGATCCGGTGATCGTCGGCGATCGGGTGATCACGGTGGTGACCGACAGTTCCAGCGGGGGCGTGTACACCTGGCAGCGGTACGCGCTCGACGCGGCCACCGGAGCGGTGTTGTGGGGGCCCATCCCGGTCGACGGTGGTCAGTCCTGCTCGCTCACCGTGGCCGGCGACCACGTCTTCCTGGTCTACGACGGAGCCACCGACGAAGCCAGGTCGGGTGTGGTGGCGGTGGACCCGCTCACGGGCTCGCAGGTGTGGAAGTTCGATATGGACGCCCGGAACGCGAGCCGGATCACCCGGGTGGACGACGTGGTCTACCTCGCGTGTCACCCGTCCAAGCCGCAGGCGGGCGTGACGCCGAGCGCGACCACGACCGCCGGTCCGACGCCCACCAACTCGCCGGCCACGTCGGTGTACAAGGGCAAGGTCTACGCGTTGGACGCGCGTACGGGCGTGGTGCGGTGGTCGGCCGAGATGCCCTCGTACGGCGCACTGGAGGCCCCCGTCGTCGCGGGCGACAAGGTCTACGTGGCGATGGACGCCACCAGGCCGAACGCCTCCGGCGACGAGGCGGCCCAACTGCTGGCCCTGCACACGAAGACGGGCAGGACCGCCTGGAAGGCCCCCCTCCCCTCCCCGGTCTCCTCCCGCCCGGTCGCGGCAAAGGGCAACGTGTACATCGCCCAGTGGCTCCGCCCGGACGAGGGCAACCCAAACGCCTCGGTAACCGCATACGAGCAGTGACACCGAGCCGACCCGGATCGGCGTCCCGGTCGGCAAACGCCCGACCCAGCGGAACACACCCCCTCCGCCGAAGGCGGCCCGCGCGCATCCTCCATCGCCGGCGTGCGCGTGCGCGTGCGCGCGGACACATGAAAGGGCGCGCAGCGGGAACGGGAAGGCCGGTTGCGGTATCCGGTTGGCCGTTCGGCCGCCGACTCTCGCCTCCGGTCCCCGGCTTCCGGTGGCCGCGGGTCGTGGGCGTCGGCTGCTCCGTATCGGGTACCCGGGGTTTCGCGACACACACCCCTACTCCCCGAGACGAGGAAGCATGGCCGAGTTGGGACCCGTCGACGCGATCGTGTTGGGTTTTCCGGGTCAGCGGCTGACATCGGCCGTACTCGACGCGTTCGAGTCGGTCGAGGAGCGCGGCGATGTCCGGTTGATCGACGCTCTGATCGTGGTCAAGGACGTCGCGGGGGTGGTGAGCAGCCACGAGGTCAGCGAGTTCGAGGGGCTGCGCGACATGGCGGCGGAGCTGGCCGCGCGCGAGCTGCTGGGCCTGGCCGGCGCCGAGGACGCCGAGCAGATCGGGCAGGTGATGCCGCCGGATTCGCTGGTCGTGGTGCTGTTCGTGGAGAACACCTGGGCCCGCGAGGTGGCGACCCGGATCCGCGATTCGGGCGGCCGATTGCTCTCGTACACCCGCCTGCCGCAATCCGTCCTGGACGACGCGGAGGAGACCCTGGCGAGCAGCACCGACGGCGGCTGAGCCCGGCGGGCCGACGGAAACGAATCGATTTCCGGAGGGTAAAGCAGGGCAAAATCCTGCAACCCGCCCCACCGGTTGGACGTCTCAGCCGACGCAAGGGCACATCCCCAAGCACGTGGAGGTCGACATGACCGCCGGAATTCGCCGTACCGCCGTCGTCGCGGTGACCGCGGGACTCCTGCTCACCGGTGGCCTCGCGGCCCCGGCACTCGCCGCGGAGGCATCACCGCCCGGCAGCCATCAGGCGGCCCGTCAAATCGGTGTCGTGGAGAAGGTGACCGCCTTCTACGACCAGTACCTGGACGCGATCAACGGCACCAACCCCAACATGGACCCGACCGAGGTCCGCAACGAATTCCTCACCCCCGAACTCAACGCCCGCCTGGACGCGTGGGCCGAAGAGAACATGGCCGACCCGGTCTTCCGCGCCCAGAACACCCCGGAGAGCCGCGACGTCCGCTACGAGGGCAGCGGCGCCGGCCACGCGACGGTCATCGTCACCGAGCACTTCGGCGACGGCTCGACCATCGACGTCTGGTACCAGGTCCCGCTCGACGGCAGCCGCATCTCGGACCTGACGGATCCGCCGCGGTAGCCGGTTCGAAGCAAGCGGGGAGGGCCGAGACGGCGTCTCGGCCCTCCCCCTTTTCCCGCCCGATCCCGGGAAAGGGTCAGGCGGACTCGGTGGGCAGCCCGGCGCCGACCCAGTCCTCGATGCCCTCGGCGTACTTGCGCACGTTCGTGTACCCGAGGTGCGTCAGCCGATCGGCCACCTGGCCACTGTTCGGGCAGGCCGGGTTCGAGCAGTAGGTGACGATCGCGGCGTCGCGGTCCGGCAGCAGCGTCGGCGCAAGGGCGTCCACGTCGTCCCGAACCAGGGCGACGGCCCCCGGCAGGTGTTGCTTGGCCCAGTACTGCCCGCCGAGCGCGTCGACGACGGTCACGCCGCCGCCGGCGATCTCGGCGCGCAGTTCGTCCCGGGTGATGAGTGCGGTCATGGCGGTGCCTCCACCTCACAGAGAATCGGACTATAGTCCGCTTGTGCCTCGAGACATTAACGGACCGCAGTCCGCTTCTGCAATCCCGGTGAGCCTGGACCTGCTCCGCACTCCGCCGCCCAAGGAACGCGCCGACGCGGCCCGCAACCGCGCCGCCATCCTGGAAGCCGCCGCGAAGCTCTTCGCCGAACACGGCGTGGCCGCGGTCTCGATGGACCAAATCGCCACGGAAGCCGGCGTAGGCAAGGGCACCCTGTTCCGCCGCTTCGGCGACAAGTCGGGCCTGGCCACAGCCCTCCTGGACGCGAGGGAGCGCGCTCTACAGGAGGCCATCCTCAGCGGCCCACCCCCACTCGGCCCAGGAGCCCCGGCGGAGCAACGCCTCACGGCGTTCCTCAACGCCTACCTGGACTACCTCCTGGAACACCTCGACCTGATCCGCATGTCGGAGACGTCGACCCCGGGTGCCCGCTACCGAATCGGCGCCTACAAGTTCTGGCACCGCCACGTGGCGATCCTGCTGCCCCCGCAAACCCCGGACCCGACCTACACGTCCCACGCCCTACTGGCCCCGCTGTCCGCCGAACACGTAACAGCCCTCCTCCCGGACCTGGGCCCGACCCGCATCCGAGAGGGCATCCTCCACCTGACCAAAACAACAACCCGATCCTCCACCGGAGACTCGACACCATGAAGCGAAGTACGCGCTGACCGCTTTGGGACCGCAGGTGCCGGACCAATTGATCGCAGCAGTACCGGAGTTGACTTCGGTCAAACTCGCGGGCCACGGACCCGACATCGACCGGCCCCCGCCGCACGACGGCATGAGCGGTCCGCGCGGCCCCGGCCCACCGTTCATCCACTTTGAGCAGAGTGGCAAAGCCCGGGCGCCACAGCCCTGTTGTGGCCGGCAGCATGACGATCGTGAGCCGGGTCATCACGCACAACGCCGGCGGCGAGGCGGTCGTCTCGACGACGGCTGGGACGAGGAGTTCGGGAGGAGTGAGCTGCGCACCGTCGAGGAGGGCAGGGTCGAAGTGTCCCTGTGGCGTTACGCGGATGACGACTGGATGGTGTCGCTCGACTACGCGCGCGACCCGCTGCCGGTCGACGAGACGGAGGCGCTCCGGCGAACGATCCTGCACGCCGCAGCTCGCGCAGGACTCGCCATCACCGCCCAAGGACGTGGACGAGCCGGCTGACGATGGCCTGGGTGACGAGGACCTGGACGACGACGGCCCAGGCCAAGGCCGATCTGAAGGCGTACGCCCACCGCGAGCCCAGCGCGGCGTCCGCGACCGGCTCGGAGGCCATCGACACCAGGCTCTCCCGCGATTCGTCCAGGAGCCGAAGCTCGTCGCTCACCCGTCGGACATGCCTGCCTACATCCCTTCCGCACCAGATACACCCCGCTTGCACGAGTGTGCACCTTCGTCACAGTCAGATGCAATCTGCTCACAGAATGCAATTGCACCTCTACTCGACAGACAGTGACCCCGTCGCCACACTTGCGCCGTGAAGACATCAAGCCCCGTGGTCCGCCGCCGACGCCTCGGACTCGAACTGCGCGCTATCCGTGAGTCCGTCGGCCTCAAGGGTGAGGAAGCAGCGAAGCGTCTGACCTGGTCGAACTCCAAGCTGTCCCGCATCGAGACGGGGCGGACCACGCCGACGGCGGCGGATGTGACGAAGCTGCTCGACCTCTACGACGTCACGGACACCGCCCGGCGCGAAGTGCTGGCGGTGCTCACCCGCGAAGCCCGAAAGAAGGGCTGGTGGCAGCTCTACAGCGAGGTGCCGTACTCGACCTACATCGGCTTGGAAACCGAGGCGTCACAGATGCAGACGTATCAGCACGTGATCCCGGGCCTCTTCCAAACCGAGCACTATGCCGAGGCGATCAACCGCGCCACCACGATCGGGTTGACCGAGGAGATGCTTGAGCAGCGGCTCGAAGTGCGCCTGACCCGCCAGGAGATCCTGACGCGACCGGCACCGCTGGAGGTTCGCGCCGTCTTGGACGAAGCCGCGATCCGCCGTGAGGTGGGCGGCCCTGACGTGATGCGGGAGCAGTTGCGGCGATTGCTTGACGTCGCCGACCTGGAGAACGTCATCATGCAGGTCATCCCGTTCTCAGCGGGCGCCCACTTTGGGACACTGGTCGGGCCGTTCGTCATCTTGAGCTATTCGCACCCCTCCGACCCGGACATCGTCTACGTCGAAGGGAACACCGGAGATCCCTATCCGGACCGCACGGGCGAGGTTGAGCACTACAGAGTGATGTTCGACCATCTGAGGGCTGCCACGTTGAGCGTTGCGAAGACGCAGGACCTGATCCGGAAACTATCGAGGGAACTATGAGTGCGCAGCGGCACCACAGAGCATCGGCAAAGGGCCTGCATGCATGGCGAACCTCCAGCCACAGCCAGGGCAATGGTGAGTGCGTCGAGGTCGCTCCCACGGTGGGTGGGGCGGCGGTCAGAGACAGCAAGGACCGCGCAGCGGGTATCGTCCGCGCGGACCACGGCGCCTGGGCGGCGCTCGTCGCCGGGATCCGGCGCTGACGCGGGCACCGGAAATCAGCGAATGGCCATGACGGAAGGAACCGTTTGCCAGGCTTGCTCGTGGGGGATTTCCGTGCCCGGGGTGTGGCCGGCTTCGATGTGGGTCAGGACGGATTCGATGTAGTGGCTTTGGCCGTCCGTGCGCATCGGGGCGATCTTCGCGGCGGCGAACTTGCGGATCGTGCTTGCGTCGGCGTGGGTCCACAGGCGGTCGGTGGCCAGGGCCAGGCGGGTGAGGACGTACTCGAACGTCGCGTGGGAGAACTGGAGTTCCGAGCCGGCCGGCGGTTCGAGCGTGGGGTGGGCGGTGAAGCCGCGGAGTTTGACCAACGCGTCGGGCTCCGGGACGAGCCGGCCCTCCTCCGGGGGTTCGAGGGCTTCCAGGTGGGCCAGGCCGTTGCGCAGCCGCTGGGTGACGCCCTGCTCCGTGCGCTCCGAGACGCAGCGGCCGACGAGTTCGGCGCCGTCGAGGGCCAGGTGCGCGGCGGCGAGGTAGTGGGCCTGCGCCACCAACGCCCCGGCCGCCGACACGAATTCGCGCAGGACGCCGGCGGTGTGGAGATACTTGCAGGCGTAGGGCGATATCCCGTACCGCGCGGAGGCCGGTGCCCACACCTCCGCCTCGCCGCGCGGCAGGGCGTGTCGGGTACGTCGGATCGATGGCTTCATGGCCCCATGGGTACCGCCGCCCCCGACCCTCGGACAACCGGATTTCGCCGCCGGATCACTCCGCCGCCGGCTCGACGGCAAGGTGATGGGAGAGCAGGGGGATCGCCGCCAGGGACACCACCAGGGTCCCGGCGCCGGCCAGTTGCAGGGCTCCCGTACCACCCAGGGCGGTTGCCGCAGGACCGCCCAACGCGGCGCCCGTCAGGTTGGCGGCGTTCAGGCCGGCACTGGACGTGGCGAAGGCCCGGCCCCGGGTCTCGGGTGGGACGCGGGCGTGGATCAGGTTGCGAATGGCCAGGTTGGCCAGCACGTTGGCCACGCCCATCAGGACGAACATGGCCACGGCGACCGCGAACACCGCCGCCGTGGCGCTGATCAGCAGGCACCCGCCGGACAACATCCCGGCACCGACCAGCACCGCCGGCTGCCGCCCCACCGGGATCCGCCCGGCCAACAACGCCGCGGCCATCAACATCCCGGCCATGTGCGCGCTGACCAACCAGCCGTAGCCCGTGTCGTCGGCGCCCAGGTCGTCCCGCACGAAGAACACCCGTGCCACGTTCAGGATCGCGGTGAACACGACCGCCACCGCGAGGGTCGGGATCGCCACCCGCAACACCCGATCGCCGCCGAGTACGCCGATCCCTTCGCGCACCTGCGCCGGCCACCACGGCCGGTCCCGCCCGCCCGACACCGGCTCGCGCCGGATCCGCAGCGCCACGAACGCCGCCGACATCACCACGTAGGACACCACGTTCCCGAGCAGGACCACCCGATCACCGACCCCGGCGACCGCCGCCCCGGCCGCCGCCGGACCCGCCACATTGCCGACCGAGCGAAACGTCTCCATCCGCGCATAGCCCCGCGCCGCGCCCTCGTCCCCCACGATCTCCGGCACGAGCAGCTGCAACGTCGGCGACACCACCGCCAACCCCGCCCCGAGCAACGCCAACAGCACGATGACGCCCACCACATTCGTGGTGACCACCAACCCCAGCGCCACCACCGCCTGAAGCCCGGTCGCCACGACCACCAACCGGCCGCTCTCCACCCGGTCCACCAGCGGCGCGGCCAATGGCCCCACCACCACGATCGGCAACACGCTCGCCACCACCAGGGCCGAGATCACCGCGCCCGACCGCCCCTGATCGTGTAATCGCAGGATCAGCACGACCATCGCCATCTGGTCCCCCATCGCGGACACCCCGTAGGCCGCCGCCACCACGGACAGCACGACTTCGCGATTCCGGCTCATCCACGGATCCTGCCCACCGACACCGACGCCCGCACCGTCCGCACCGCCACCGCGGCCCTGCGGCCCCGCATCACCGCCCACCCGCACGCCGGCGTGTTGCGCCCGGGAGGGATCAACCCCTCCCGCACAGGATGTTGTCCGAGTGATCTCGGATGATCATCACCATCGCCGACAGGAGCTGACGACATGGCGGAGCGCGCACACATCGGTGTCACCGGACTGGCCGTGATGGGCCGCAACCTGGCCCGCAACTTCGCCCGACACGGGCACACCGTCGCCGTGCACAACCGGACCTCGGCCAGGACCCGGGCCCTGGTCGACGAGTTCGGTCACGAGGGCGACTTCCTACCCGCCGACACCGCCGAGGAGTTCGTCGCCCTCCTCGAACCGCCCCGCCGCCTGGTGATCATGGTCAAGGCCGGCGCCCCCACCGACGCGGTGATCGACGAGTTCGCCGCGCTCCTCGAACCCGGCGACATGATCGTCGACGGCGGCAACGCGCACTTCGCGGACACCCGCCGCCGCGAGGCCGCACTGCGCGAGCGCGGAATCCACTTCGTCGGCACCGGCATCTCCGGCGGCGAGGAGGGCGCGCTGCTCGGCCCGAGCATCATGCCGGGCGGCTCCCCCGAGTCGTACGCGGCGCTCGGCCCGATCCTGGAGGACATCGCCGCGAAGGTCGACGGCGTTCCGTGTTGCACGCACATCGGCCCGGACGGCGCCGGTCACTTCGTCAAGATGGTGCACAACGGCATCGAGTACGCCGACATGCAGCTGATCGCCGAGGCATACGACCTGCTCGGCCGCGCCGCCGGGTTGCGGCCGGCCGAGATCGCCGAGGTGTTCAAGGGCTGGAACTCCGGCCGCCTGGAGTCGTACCTGATCGAGATCACCGCCGACGTACTCGCCCACACCGACGCGGACACCGGCCGGCCGTTCGTCGACGTGGTCCAGGACCGCGCCGAGCAGAAGGGCACCGGGCGCTGGACCGTACAGACCGCGCTGGACCTGGGGGTTCCGGTCAGCGGCATCGCCGAGGCGGTGTTCGCCCGCTCGCTGTCCGGCCACACCGACATCCGCGCGGCGGGCCGGGGCCTGCCCGGACCGACACCCGCCACGCTCGACGCGGAGGCCGCGGCGCGCTTCGCCGACGACGTCGAGCAGGCGCTGTACGCGTCCAAGATCGTGGCGTACGCCCAGGGCATCCACCAGATCGAAGCGGGCAGCACCGAGTACGACTGGGCGATCGACCCGGGCAAGGTCGCCGAGATCTGGCGCGGCGGCTGCATCATCCGGGCCCGCTTCCTGGACCGGATCCGCGAGGCGTACGACTCCGCGCAGCGGCCCGACTCGCTGCTGAGCGCCGACTACTTCCGCGACGCGCTCGCCGGTGCCCAGGACGCGTGGCGCCGCGTGGTCGCCGCGTCCGCCGAACTGGGCATCCCCGCCCCGGGGTTCGCCGCCGCCCTCGCCTACTACGACGGGCTGCGTTCGCCGCGCCTGCCCGCCGCGCTGATCCAGGCCCAGCGCGACTTCTTCGGCGCGCACACCTACCGCCGGGTGGACCGCGACGGCTCCTTCCACACCGAGTGGTCCCGCGACCGCACGGAACACGCGGTCTGACCGAGGTCGGCGAACCCGGCGGGGGCGCCCACCCCGTCCCCGCCGAACGCCCTCACTCCCAACGCCCCGCCAACAACCGCGTCATCGCGCCCGTCAACGACCCGCGCAACTGCCGCCGCACCGCGGGCGGCAGATGGCGCAGCCACAGGTGCGCCGCCCGATCGCCCATCAACCCCACGCACAGCAGCGGATCCTCGAACAGGAACCCCGGGGCGTGCCAGCTCATGCACACGTTCGGATCGGGGTCCACGGCCGGCACGTGCCGGATGCCCACCGCCGCGAGCGCCGATGCGCAGATCAGACAACACGCGTTGGCTGCGTCCTTGAACTCGCCCGTCCCCAGCGGCAGTCCGAGCATCCGGGCCTGACGCAGGCAGTCCATCTCGGCGTGTAGTCCACGTTTGGCCGAGCCCTCGAGGATCCGCCGACCGAAACTCATCACGCAGTCGGCCTCGACCCGCGCCGGCAACCCCCGCCCGGACGACTGGACCCGCTCGGCGGCAGTGCGCACCCACCCGACCCACTCGCCGGTGATCTTCGGCACGATCATGTCCGCGGGCGGCATCTGCGCGTGGCCGCCGGCAACCTTCGGACAGTACTCGCAGTGCATGGCGCCTCCCCAAAGACGACATGCCGAAAGCTAGCGTGGGCGGGGTCGACGCCACCAGCACAAGACCGGCCGAAACCCAGCGAAAACCCATCGGAACGAACACCGGGTACACACCGGGCGGAAACGCCGGGAACACACCGGGGGCAACCACCGGGGCGGAACATCGAAGAAAAACACCGTTGTGCGGCCGAAGGGACTCGAACCCTCATATCCTCTCGGACGGCAGGACCTAAACCTGCTGCGTCAACCAATTGCGCCACGGCCGCGTACGACCGGCCTTCGCGACGATGCCCCGAGGCCGACCAGGGCTCATGTTAGTGCCCCGAGCTGCGGCCGGCCGGCACATATCGGCCGCGACCAACCGTCCGGCCGGCACTCGGACCCCACCACACCACCCCGAAACCAACCATCCGGCACCCTGGAGCGTGCGCTCAGCCGAGCAGCCGCCCCGTCGCCCGCCGCGCCAACACCAGCGCCCCCTCGCGCGTGGTCCCGCCGAGCCCCAGGACCGTTCGCGTACTCAGCCCCTCGAGCAGCGCCAGCAACTCGGACGCCGCCACCACCGGATCGTCGACGACGAGCACCCCCTTGGCCGCCCCCCGGGCCAGCACCGTGGCCAGGTCCCGCTGCCACCCGAGGTCGATCTCGTCCTGCGCGGCCAGGAGTTCCGCGTTGCCCGCCGTCCGGGCCCACAGCTCCACCCAGAGCATCCAGCGCGGATCGCGCGGGCCGACCGGCAGGTACAGGTCCAGGAACAGGTCCACCTTACGATCGGCGGCGACCCGGCGGGCGAGCAGCCGGGTGCGCTCCTCGGTCAGCCGGTCCTCGCTCCAGCGCAGCGCCGCCAGGAGCAGCTGATCCTTGCTGCCGAAGTAGTACAGGATGTGCCCGCCGCTGGTGCCCAGACGCTCGGCCAGACCGGACATGGTCAGCGCGGCCAGGCCGTTCTCGGCGATCGCCGCGACGGCCTCCTCCAGCATCCGGTCCTGCGCGATCCGACCGTCGCGCCGCCTCGTGGCCACCACCGATACCGCCTCTCGACCGCGCGACCAGCCCGCCCGCGCAAGGGTCCGACCCTACTCCCCCGGCGCCGCGAACCTTGAACGACGGTCAAATTCTCCCCCTCTTCGGCGCGAACTCTTGACACCCTCCCCCACCTCGGCGCACCTTGAGTGACGTTCAAAGTCCTTGAACGTCATTCAAGCTTTCGGCCGGGCCGCGCAGCACGAACGACCGAGCCGCACACCACGAAGAGGAGGTCCGGTGTCCCTGCCCCACACGGACTCCGCGAACGCCGCCGGAAGCGCCGCTCGAAGCGCCCTCCCCCGCGACGCTCCGCACACCAGCCCACCCGGCACCGGCGTCGCCTCCGACGAGCTGTTCCAGGTGGAGACACACGGGATCGACCCGATCCCGGACCACGAGCGCCACGGCAGCGCCAGGGACGTCTTCTGGCTCTGGTTCGGCTCGAACCTCTCCTTCACCTTCGTGATCAACGGCACCCTCGCGGTGATGTTCGGGTTGTCGTTCCTTGCCGCGATCGCCGTAGTCGTGATCACCGGCCTGTCGTTCTTCGCGGTCGGCGCCCTCGGCCTGGCCGGCGTCCGCACCGGCACCGCGACCCTGGTGATCTCGCGCGCCGCGTTCGGCGTACACGGCAACTTCCCGGCCGGCCTGCTCAACTGGGTCGTCGGCATCGGATACACCATCCTCAACACCGTGGTCGGCACCTTCGCCCTCGAAGGACTGTTCGCCAAACTCGGCTGGGCCGGCGGCGACCTCGCCCGGGTGGTCGCGCTGGCGATCACCCTCTCGCTCACCTTCGCGGTGGCGATGTGGGGGCACGCCACCGTGCAGGCCGCGGAGCGCTGGATGGCCTACGTCCTGGGCATCGGCTTCGGCCTGCTGATCCTGTTCGTGGTCCCCGGCCTGAAGACCGGCGACGCGCCCGAGACCTCGAACACGTTCCACGCGATCTCGCTCGCCGTGCTCGTCATGGTCGCCGGCCCGATCTCCTACCTGCCGATGCCCTCGGACTACACCCGCTACCTGCCCCGGGACACCTCGCTGCGCTCGATCACCCTGTGGGGCGCGGCCGGCGGAATGCTCTCCTCGGTGCTGCTCGGCGTACTCGGCGTGGCCGCGGCCACCCAGGCCGACATGAGCGACCCGGTGGCGGGCGTGGCCGATCTGGTACCCGGCTGGTTCGAGGCACCGTTCCTGCTGCTCGTGGTGGGCGGCTCGATCACCAACTCGATCCTGACCCTGTACTCCTCCAGCCTGAACCTCCAGGTCCTCGGCATCCCGTGGTCGCGCTCCAAGGGCATCCTGGTCAGCACCGCGTTCATCCTGGTCGGCTCGTTGTGGGCGCTGTTCAACGGCGACTTCACCGACAACCTGACCAGCTTCCTGTCCGTGCTCGTGGTGGTCTTCGCGCCGTGGGGCGGCGTGTTCATCGCCGACACGCTGATGCGCCGCTGCCGCTACGACACCGACGGCCTGCACGACATGCGCGGCGGCGCCTACTGGTACACCCGCGGCTTCCATCCCGCCGGGATGATCGCGCTCGGCGCCGGCATCGTCTTCGCCGCGCTGACCGCCGAGTCCGCGCTGTGGACCGGCGCGCTCGTGGCGACCTTCGACGGCGACTTCACGCTGCTCGGCGCGGTCGTCTCCGGACTTCTCTACTGGGCCCTCGCCCGCCGCGAACCGCAGTTCGCCAAGCACTGATCCACCCGCACACACCCCCCATCGCACCGCCACCCTCTGGAGTTGTCACCGTGTCCCGCACCGCCGACCTGGTCCTGCGCAACGCGCTCATCCACACCGTCGACCCCGATCTGCCCGAGGCCGAGGCGATGGCCGTCCGGGACGGGCGGATCGTGTGGGTGGGCGCGGACGCCGACGCGGCGGCCTGGATCGGTGCGGAGACCACCGTGCTCGACGGCGCCGGGCGGCGGGTGCTGCCCGGCTTCATCGACGCGCACAACCACGTCCGGCTCGGCTCTGACGACGCCTGCGTACAACTCGCGGGGGCGCGCACGTTGGCCGACATCCACGCACGGATCGGCGCCTGGCTGGCGGCCAACCCGGACGCCGAGTGGATCGAGGCGGAGGCGTTCGACTACTCGGCGATCCCCGACGGGCGCATGCCGCGCGCGAGCGACCTGGATCCGGTCACCGGCGACGTGCCGGCCTTCGTACTCAGCTACGACGTACACACCGCGTGGCTCAACAGCGCCGCGATCAAGCGGCTCCGCATCACCCGGGACAGCGACGTGTTGCCCTTCGGTCGGGTGGACAAGGACCCGCGGACGGGCGAACCGACGGGCTTCGTCAAGGACTTCGCGGTGCGCGGCCTCTCCCGTGACGGGCATCGGGCGCTGCGGGAGTTGGGCGTGCCGTGGGCCTCGGCCGACCGGCAGTACGGGCGGCTGGCCAAGAGCCTGGACGACGCGATCCGGTTCGGCATCACCACCGTGGTCGAGCCGCAGAACTCGCTCGACGACCTGGCCCTGTACACCCGGGCGCGGCACGAGGGTCGGCTGCGCTCGCGGATCGTCGCGGCGCTGTTCCACCCGCGCGGCACGACCGACGCCGACCTGGACGAATTCGCGGCGGCGGCACGGGAGTTCGCCGACGATCGGCTGCGGGTGGGGCCGCTGAAGCTGTACATCGACGATGTGGTCGAGCCGCGCACCGCCGCGCTTCTGGAGCCGTATCGCGGATGCGCCCGTCATCGGGGCGAGACGTTCTACCCGGCGTCGGAGTTCGCCGACCTGCTGGCGCGGCTGGACGGTCGGGGCTTCCAGTGTTTCGTGCACGCGACCGGCGACCGGGGCATCCGCACGGTCCTGGACGCGGTCGAGCACGCCCGGGCGGTCAACGGCGAGCGGGACGCGCGGCACCAGGTGGTGCACGTGGAGTGCCTGGATCCGGCGGATGTGTCCCGCTTCGCCGAGCTGGGCGTGGTGGCGTGCATGCAGCCCAGGCACTGCGCGCCGGAGATCGCCGGGCCGGGGCAGGACTGGGCGGAGAACGTCGGCGAGGAGCGCTGGCACAAGGCGTGGCCGATGCGGAGCCTGCGGGCCGCCGGGGCGGTCCTGGCGCTGTCCAGCGACTGGAACGTGGCCGAGATGGACCCGATGGTCGGCGTGTACACCGCGCTCACCCGTGCGCCGCTGGCCGGCGGGGCGGCGTGGATCCCGGAGGAGACGCTCGACGTGGAGGCCACGATCCACGGCTACACGATGGGGTCGGCCTACGCGAACTTCCTGGAGCACGAGCGCGGTTCACTCACGGTCGGCAAACTCGCCGACTTCGTCGTACTCTCCCGCGACATCATGCGGGTCGCTGCCGCGGAGATTCCGGGCACGGTCTGCGAGGTCGTCGCGGTCGGCGGCGAAATCGTCCACACGGCCTAGCGGCCGGCCCGCGGCGGCCTCAAACGCCGGCCGGGCTGAGGTGGGCTCGGCCCGGCGCCCGGGCGGGCGGCCTCAAACGCCGGCCGGGCTGATTTACCCGGCCTCCGGCCGAGGTGGCCTCAAACGCCGGCCGGGCTGGATTTTGCTCAGCCCGGCCGAGCACCGAGACCACCGCTCGACTTCAGGCCAAGCCGACATCAGCCCGGCCGGCGTTTGAGGCCGCCCGCCCGGGCGCCGGGC